>DPAW01000376.1 GCA_003517285.1 Verrucomicrobiales bacterium | reverse complement strand
GCCAGAATCCCAATAATGGCCACCACCACCAGAAGTTCGATTAACGTAAAAGCCCGATTGGGAAATCCGTTTTGCACGTCTCTACAACCTAACTGAAACGGTGATCCTTGTCGACGGGAAAGCCCCGCCGACCATGCGGCCGGCGAGGCATAACCCAACCCAACAGAATTTACCATTGCCACCATTTGCGGCCGCGAGTGAATGGCTTGCGTTTTTTCACCACCAAACGCCCGGTGATATCACCCTCATCACCGCCCCAGCCATCGACCACGAATTGATAGGCGCGACCCCGTCGCACATTAAACCGAACGCGACTGGTCAAGTTCTGGCCATAGTCATCGTTGCGAGCGACACGTCGAAGCGAGTTTAAGGAACTGCCCCGATAGACGGCGAGTACGGTATCGAAGTCGCTCCCTCGCAACCACAGATCAGCCCGACCATTGCGTGGAGCTGTCCAGGTAAACCACACGGTTTTTTGTGGACGCACGTAATAGTGCCGACGTTCACCCTCCTCGGTGGTAGCTCCACGGTTCGTGTAATCCGCCAACAGAATGCGTCGACCGTTCAAACCGGCGCGTTCATTGAAGTGATCATTGGCTGGCGCATGCGTCACTGGCACAACCATGCGCACGGAAGCCGGTGATTTCCCGACCGCCTCAGCATTCACTTCAAAGACGGCCTCCAATACTGAGATATCGACCGGCACGGATACCGCCGCCGAATAAACTCCGTCATCAACCATTTCATCCGGGGCATTCCCGTCATCAGCAAAGGCAAGCGAATCGCCATTTAGCGTGCCGGAAACGGTCGCCTGCAACACGGACCCATCATCGGTCACACGCGCATACAATGCCGCCACAGCCCCGGCGCGCAAAGGGTTTTCCGACACGCTGAGGGACAGTTCCAACATATCATCATTCCCTCCGCCCACAGCTTGGGCCGCGTGCACCATTCCGCCGGTGGTCGTGCGGCCATCGAGTGCGCTCAAAGGACTGGTGGTATTCAATAAACGCGCACGCACTTCGGCGGACCCAAGATTTTCGTCGGTCGCCAGAACCAAGGCCGCCACGCCGGACACATGCGGCGCGGCCATGCTCGTACCGCTATAATAAGCATAGCTACTATCCGAATCTGCCACCGTGGAAAATATATCCACGCCGGGCGCACCCAAATCGACTGTGTTCCGTCCGTAATTAGACCAGCTTGCCATATCTCCCCGGCGATCCACCGCCGCCACTGAAATGATATTGTCCAAATCATAGCCACTGGGATAGTGCGGCTGGCTGTCGGTATCCGTTGCGCTGTTCCCGGCCGCGGCCACAAACAACACGCCGGCATCCCGCGCCCGGGCAATGGCATCATACAACGCCTGGCTATGACCGCCACCGCCCCAGCTATTGCTCAGTACGCGGGCGCCTTTGGCCACAGCGAAGTCTATGCAACTCACCGCCCCGCTCACATATCCCCAGCCATCGGCACTGAGGAATTTACAGGCCATGAGCTGTACTTCCCATGCAACTCCCACGGTGGCGTAACCGTCATTGGCAGCGGCACCTATCGTGCCAGCGCAGTGAGTCCCATGGCTGTTGTCATCCATGGGGTCACCATCACCGTTTACGGCGTCGATACCGTAGATATTATCCACGTATCCATCCCCGTCATCATCCACTCCATTTCCGGGAACCTCGCCGGGGTTCACCCACATTTGGCCGACTAAATCCTGATGCGTATAGCGAATGCCCGTATCAATGACTGCCACGATCAAGTCAGCGGATCCGGTTGTGGTATCCCATGCGATCGGCGCACCCAGATCCACGCCGGCAACACCACCGTTTTGACCCGTATTATGCAAACCCCATAACCATCCCTCTGCAAAGGCTTGATCTCCAGGAGTTACTGAATGGCTCAGAAGATAATCTGGCTCCACAACCTCAGTCACCCCAGCAACCTGAAGTGCCTTCATGCCGGCCATTAACAAAGCCTCGCCCTCAAGTCCGGCCTGGGCTTCACCGGGAGCAGGCAGTTCGATAGTCGCCCAGCCTTGAGCGGTTGGTGAAGAATCCAATCGGGCACCCAACGAATCCAAGGTGGTTTCCACGGCATCCCGGCTTAAACTCGCTTTCAGCTGAACAATGACCCGGGATGGATGCGCAGGATGCCCCCGAAAACTTACCGTGCCTGAAGGTGCTAACGGCCGGTCGAGTTGCACAAAAGCATTTTCTCTTCGCTTTTCCCCCAGCCGTTGGGCATACCGGATTTGTGGCCTAATTGTATTCGAGATCTGACCTTCATGTGGCAAGCCCGACCAACCGCTAAATTCTTGCGCGGCATCCGAACTCACTTCAGGCATTCTCCCTGCCCGAAAAGAAGTCATTCGTTCTGCAGCAGTTCGTAGCGTTTCCGAATGAGGTTCAGCTGTGTTTTTGCTGAGTGATTCTCTGCCGCTTATCAGAATAAAAGCGAAGAGAGTAAGAATCAGGCTAAGCTTAACAATGTGATGCGCGCCAAGCGTTTGGCTCGAGTAACGATTGTATTTTTTCATTGGCTGGTTTTCCTTTCCAGAAGCCAGCCCGAGGAGCTTGATTTAACGTACACCCGTTTTGCTAATTGCGCAAATGATCTGAAGGCAACGGCATATCAAGGCTCAACTGAAACCTGTAGCACTGTGTCGTTTTGCATGACGAACCGGACGGTGGTCATGAGTTGCTGAGCGGCCTGCACCTTCATGCCGCGGTAAATCCAAACCCCATTCAGCTCCTCATCCGGCTCACCAAACGCCTTGCGAATGATATCGGATGATTTGCCGCGATATACGAACTCAATCGAGGTGCGCCCCGCACCGAACGTCCAGTTCATCGTTCGCCCCAAAGGCCCCTGTGGCGCGACAGGCTTGGCAACCGGCTTTCCTTCGGCATCCCAATACTGCTCACGACGCACTCCCGTGGGGGAGACATTTACCTCCAAACGCTTCTGCCCGCCCTCATCCCATTCGGTAATGCGGCTGAGCGCGCCCTCCACAAAGAGCGTTTCCTTTTTCTCAATCCCACCCGGATGATACTCCATTCGCTTGCCGTTGTACGGACGTTCGGAAATCTCGAAAGCCTGATAGTAAAGGCCATTCATCTCCGCCAACACCGGCAGAGTACCCGGATCACCCAACCGCAAACGTCCTTCCGGCATAGCGGGCACCGCAATCTCCGGCGGGTTTTCCACTGCAGGCTGCACCACCGAAGGCGCGTCCACCTCATCCGTCGCGCCCCCCGGCCCCACCTCCGGATTGCCGCAAGCTATCAACCATGCAAGGCAGGCTGCCAAGGTTATCTCCGGAAGACTATTTGAAGAACGGAAGGTCATGATTCATCCGGCGCTGTAACTAAAATTGTGGTCACCATATTATTGGTAAAGGTAAAAAGAACCGAACAAAATTTTTCCTCTACAGCAATGTTATTGTAAAGCCAAGTATCGCCTTCCACCTTATCGGGCTGCCCAAATGCGATGAATACAAAGTTTTGAGCGCGGTCTTTGTAGAACTGCTCGATCTCTCCCACCTTCCAGGTTCGCACCAACCCGAGCGGCACAGGGGGCGCGGGAACGACCTCACCGGCTTCCGTCCATTCCTGCACGGCAACCTCCTCATCCATGAAGTATTGCGTTTCATATGCCTTCTGGCCGCTCTCATACCAGCCGATTGCGGTTTCGTTTTTCAGATCCTCCCGGTAGATTGTCTCGGACATTTTTGCCCCGCTCTCATACCACTCGGTCAGCCCCCCCTCTTTTTTCCCTTCCACCCAATTGACTTCGTATGATTTGCCGCCCGACTCATAAAACCAGGTTTCAATTCCGTGCTGAATACCTTGGGCGTAGGTTTTCACGCTTTTGATCTGACCACTGGAATACCACTCCAAATATTGGCCCTGCGGTTCATCCTTAACCCAGACCGACTCCCAGGATTTGGTGCCATCCACAAACCACCCCATGGCTTTACCTTCCCGGTTTCCTGCAACGTATGGAGTAATGCTTTGTTCCCGCCCGTTGGCATGCCACCAAACCTCACTCCCAACTTGCCGGCCATTTTCGTACATCACCTGCAACTCCTTCGCCGTCCCGCCCGGGTGCCATTGAATCAGGGGGCCATTCAATACGCCATTAACGTGCATCGACTGTCCCGCTCGGGAACCATCCTCATGCCACCAAATAGTGGGGCCATGTTCACGACCGTCCTGATAGGAAGTCTCCTGTTGCAAAAGGCCGTTTTCATGGAACCACACCACATTACCGGTGTACGGGATAGCTTCCCCCACCTGATAAACCCGTTCTGCGGTTTTGTCATACACCAAGGCATCGGCAAGCACAGTGCGTTTCTGGGAAGCATTCGGTGGTGTTATTGCGTCGGAAACTAACTCATCAGACTGGCCACAACCCAACCCCAACCCCGCCCACAGGATTGCCAAAGTTAGACGCATGCAGGAACCTAGCCCTACGGAGAGTCGATTGCAACCCGCACATTTTTTCTTCAAACCGTCTGTAACTCCCTGTAGTTATGGGCCGTCTCAGAAGTACGAAAGGGATAAATATGACTAAGTTTTTACGATTCATCCTCACCGCCAGCCTCATGGTCGGGAACGCCGTTGCTGAAGACCAAAACCGCAAAGGTGCCCCAAATAAAATTGGCAAAGGCCAATCCAACAGCTCCAGTCGGCAATCGATTCGCAAACCCCTGAATCTGGGAAAAGGGAACGGCACCGAGCAACCGCAAAAAGGCGGCGGAGAAAACGCCTCCAAGTCCAATCCGAACGTAAAAGCCGGCATGCAGCGCAAGCCGCTCGCTGAAATTCTTGGGTTAACTGGGGAAACTGCGGAGGCGTTTAAAGCTGCTATGAAGTCGTATCACGAAGCGGTCAAGGCCGTTCACAACGACAAAGAACTGCCCAAGGACGATAAAATTGGCGCCCTTAAGAAAGCGCACGAGGATAAAATGGAGCAGATCCGGGCCATCTTAAACGAAAAACAACTGGCGCAGTTACTCGCCATCTGGCACCACAATTCGCGCCCTCAAAAGAACCGTCTGGCGATTCAGAAACTCCTTCAACTAACTCCCGAACAAATCAAGCAGCTGCACGCGCTTCGCCACAAAACTTCCGTGCGCAAGCGGGCCGTACTTGCCAATAAAGAAACCACCAAGGAAGCGAAGAAAACGGCTTTGGAGGAGTTGAACAAACAATTTCTCAAAATCCGACGCGAGATGCTGACCGATGAGCAATTGGCGAAACTGGATGAGCTGCGCGAGAAAATCGCCGAATCCCGCGAAACTGATAACGAGAAGGCAGGCAAGCACAGCTCCGGCTCCCCTCGATCACGCCTCGTTCTCGGACAAACCGGGCAAGCCAACAGGAATCAAAAGAAAAAAGAGAAGCGCGAATCAAAGGGCCAGGAATAAACAAACAATTTAAATCCCTTAAACCGGCTGGATCTAAGCCGGTTTTTTTATTTGCCCACCTTGATGGATATGACCTTGCCCTTCTTAAAGACCAGCATCAATTGCTGGCTTAGGTCGCCCACCAGCACTTTTTCATAAATCCAAGCCCCGTTCCCGCCCGTATCCGGCTCGCCAAATGCGGTTAAGATAATCTCCACGGTTGCCCCCATGTAGTACTGCTCGATCTCGCCGGAAACCCATCGGCGCAATAAACCGGCTGGAACAGCATCTGGCGGTTGAACGGATCCATTCCGATCCCAGTAGGTGCCGCGCACCAATTCATCGGCCTGATAAACTTCCTCATAGGCCTTGTTGCCATCCATGTACCAGCCATTGGAGGGGCCTTGGCGTTGCCCTTGGCGGTAGGTGGTTTCTGCCATTTTTTGGCCGTTATCAAACCATTCCACAAGAACCCCTTCACGCCGGTTTTCGTTCCAGGTGGATTCCCAGCCTTTGGCGCCGTTTTCAAACCAATGTTTCTCGATGCCGGTCATTTGCCCGGCCTTGAATTGGCGTTCGGATTTCTTGTTGCCATTGCGATAAAACTCCGTATTCGGGCCGTCTTCCTTGCCATCTTTCCAGTTGGAAACCCATGCCGTGGTTCCGTCTTCAAACCACCCCTTGGATTCGCCTTCCTGTTTTCCTTGTTCAAAACGGGCCGAGCTCTTCTCTTTGCCATTGGCAAACCACACCAATTCCACGCCATCCCTTCTCCCCCCGCGATAGACCACCTGCAATTCCTTCGTATCCCCATCAGGATGCCAATGCAGGCACGGCCCATCCAACAATCCATCCTGATACGAACATTGTCCGGCACGGGCTCCATCCTCGTACCACCACCGTTCCTGACCATATTCTTTGCCATCGACAAATTCAGTTTCCTGCATCGTTTGCCCATTGGCATAGTGCCAAGTGGCCTTTCCCGTGAAGGGGATGGATTCACCGACCACGAAGCATAATCCACTTTTATCGTCAAAAATCAGCCCACTCAGAGCGGGCACCACCCGTTGCGTCCCCGATCCGGAGTCTTCTTTAGGCGTTGTCGATTTCGAACACCCCACCCCCAAGACCAACGCCAAAACTACAGCAACTCGCATGAACTGAAGCTACCGATGTCTGATGCACAAAGCAACCCGGCAACCTGTCATTTTCCTTGTAACGGGACTCGACAATCTAACGTCTTGGTTTAGGATTACTCGAGTATTCGAGCTTGTTAAATCGGTTCCCAATTATGAAAAAATCACACAAATATCCGGCCACCGCTATTTGGATTCTGGCACTTGGTCTATTTTGCAATGATCTGAACGCCCAACGCCGTGGTGGAGGACCGGCCCCTAGACCCAGTGGAGGACTCGCCAGTGTCACCGGAGGGATCGTCGGCCAAAACGAACATCTCTCGCGAAACCGCCGTTCTCTTCGTTTCTCCTTCGGAGATCGGGGTGATGCCGGTAAAGCGGTCATGTCATCACCCGAGATGATGCGCATGCAGGAAGCCAGCCGTGAACGCGCCATGCACTGGCTCACCAAACAACAAAAAGAAGACGGATACTGGGAACACACTCATGGGCGAGTAGCCCACACTGGCATGGCCATTCTGTGCTACCTTTCAAATGGTGACCTACCAGCAGATCACACTAAGAGTGGCAAAGCTCTTAGTAAGGGCCTCGCTTGGCTTTTGACTCAAATCCGAGACAACGGAGCCCTACAAGACGGCGACCGTATGTATGGGCAGGCGATCGGCACACTTGCCTTAAGCGAAGCGTACAGTTTAACTAAAAACCCAGCATACGGAAAACCATTGGATGACTTAATTAATGTCTTTTTAAAAACTCAGAACCCTGAAACTGGAGGCTGGCGCTACTACGGTTACCCGACAGACAAAAAATCAGACACATCGGTTACTGGATGGGTTGTGATGGCAATCCAAAGTGCTAAAATGGCAGGAGTCAAAATCCCTGAAGAACTTTCTGAGAAAAATGAAGTCTTCTTGAAGCATGTCTCAACGGGAAAAGCTGGAGGCATCTATGGATATACCGCAGGAAAAGCTAAACCTAGCACAACCTCGATTGGAATGTACTGCCAACAGCTCATGGGTACTCGCAAAGGAAAACGTCAGGATGAATCTGCCAGTTATCTTAATATGCATCGCCCAGATCCTAAGCATTCGCACCAAGTTGTAGGCTGCGGCAAATATCACTACTGGTTCTATGGCACATATGCGATGTACCTCCACGGAGGACGTAGTTGGGCTGACTGGGATGACAAACTGCATCCTGCCCTGATCAAATATCAGGAACCCGATGGGCACTGGAAATCAGAAGGGCCTCACGCCAAAAAGACTGGAGATGTTATTGCAACCTGCTGGGCGATTATGGCCTTAAATGCAAAATACCGTTGTTTACCAATACTCAACCCGAGAGCAGAAGGTAGTAGCTCCGACTCAAATAAATCCTCTGAAGGATAAATAATTTAATATCAATTTTTGTGCCAGCCGTTCACGGCTGGCTTTTTTTATACGCAAACCCTATCATCTAGATTTCTAGGCTTATGGAAAATCTCCCCGCAATTATAGGCACGCTGTTCATGCTCATCCTACTTCAGGCTGTACTGGGCTTTGACAACCTCCTCTATATTTCATTGGAATCAAAACGCGCTCCAGAAAAAGACCAATCCCGTGTTCGCAAGCTTGGCATCGGAATTGCCATGGGACTGCGGATCGTCTTGCTCTTCCTGTTGATCTCGATGATCGACAGGTTTAAGGACGTTTGGTTTGCGCCTAGTTGGACAGGCGTCATCGAGGGTGAGTTCAATCTCCACGCCATCATTGTCCTGCTGGGCGGAGGGTTTATTATTTACACTGCCACGAAGGAAATCTTTCACATGATTGCGGTGGATGATTTTGAAAAGGACGGGGAAAAACGCGAACCCGCCTCCAGCAAAACCGTGATCACTAAGATCGTGGTGATGAATCTGGTCTTTTCATTCGACTCCATCCTCAGCGCCATTGCCCTGACCTCAACCCAAGACGGCGGCCAAATACCCGGGGCCTTCTGGATCATGATGGTAGCCATCCTGACCGGCGGTCTGTTGATGATTCTCCTGGCTGACCGTGTCACGGAATTCCTGACACGCAACCGCATGTACGAGGTGCTCGGATTGTTCATCCTTTTTGTGGTGGGCATCCTGTTGGTGAGCGAAGGCGGCCATCTGGCTAAATTGAAACTGGCCGGCCACGAAATTCACGCAATGAGCAAAGCCACCTTTTACTTTGTGATTTCCGTTCTCGTACTCACCGAGGTGGTGCAAAGCCGTTACAAGAAAAAGCTTCTTCAACAGAAACAAACCCCAGTCACTTCATAATCCTCCGGGCCGTCATCTAATTGCCCTAATGCTGGCGGACGCTCTCGCGCCTATTTGCTGCTGTTGGATCAATCGGTGGATATGAAATCCACCTACAGCCTTGTCGGCAACGCGATCTTCTTACGCGGTGAAAAATTCCTTTACTCTTTGGAGGAGGATGGTGACCGAGCCGACTTAGGTGCGTTTGGTTTTTTCAACTCCACGCGCTCCGGCAGGTTCCATGCCATTACCCAGCGTGTGGCTTTGCGCTCGAAGCCCATTTTCTCGATCATACGCTCCTCCAAATCCGGTAGGTGCGCGGCGCCATAAAAGATCGCGAGTTTCTTTTTGCCGGCCGCCAGCTCGCGGGCCAGCACTTTGAGCGCAACCTTGTTGCGGTCGGTTAAAATCACGGAGCCCTTTTCATCGTTCAACCCGGCCGTCAGCCGCTCCATTTCATTAAATTGCCGGGCCAGCAAATATTTCAATTCAACCGACCGGTTGGGGTTCAACAAGGCCCGCAGCAATTCCGCCGAGCTGATGTCCGCGCCTTTTTTATTATTGGCGCGTCGGGCCATGTCCTCCTTCATGAGCTTGAACATCAGCTTAAACATGCTCTCACCGCGGGCCTCTTGGCGTTTACGGAATTGTTTCACGGTCATGTCCGCGTGCACGAAATTTTTCGCCGTATAATCCACCTCATCCAATTGATAAGCCAGATCCAGTTGCTTCTGCATAAAGGTCTGCATCATGCCCACGCTCGAAGGTGGCCGGTTTTGAAACTGCGCCGGATCCAGCTTGGCCGGCTTCACCATTTCGTACAGCACCGCATCGTACGCTTTGAACTCCTTGTTTAACTGCTGGTAATACGCCGCATCGCCGATGTGCACCGCCCCCACCAAATCCACCACGGCCCCCGTCTCCTTGTGTTGCAGGCGAATCACACCCACTTCCAGCGCGGCACCCTTGGGCTTTTCCTCAAAGCGCAAATACGGCTGCGCCTCGCCCGGATTAATGGCCGGTTCCGCTGCCCACAGTCCGATACTGATGAATCCGCATAGCCAGTATTTCATGGAGGCAATCTAGCCTCTCCCGGAAAGTGTGGCAACGCCCATTGCGTCACC
>DPAW01000207.1:2614-7887 GCA_003517285.1 Verrucomicrobiales bacterium | reverse complement strand
AAAGGGATTATCCGGCGGAATGCGATATGCGAGGCCTTTGTCTCGAGCATCCACATCAATGCGCAAAATGCCGCCGAGCAAATCGCTAATGTCCTGGCCGGTTTTCAGGCCGTCAGGCGGGCTGGGCGCGGTAGCGTCACCGGTGGAAATGTACAGCATGCCGTCCGGACCGAAGCGCAGACTGCAGCCGTTATGGCCGCCACCGACCCAGGTGATGATCTCCCGTTCGGTGGATAGATCGGCCTTGAGCTCTCTGGTGATCTGTAACTCTGAAACACGCGTGCCACCTCTCTTGTCCTCGTCTATTTGATAATTATAAACCATGTAAGCCCGACGGTTCTTAACGAACTGCGGATGTAACGTGAAGCTGTACACTCGCGTAGCCTCCGGCTTGGCGGCTTTTAAATCGAGCAACACCGTAGTGTCAGTCACCTTCGGATCATTGGCGAAGAGATGCACTTTGGTGCCCAGCTCCACGAGCATGAACCGTTTGAACTCCGACGCCCACGTGAGCTCCACGGGATCTTTGAAATTCAGCTTTGGAAATGCGCGCTCCAGTTGGAATAACGGAGTCGGTTCCGGTGTGCCGTGGATTTTTGAAGCCTCCCATGGTACGCGCTCGGCAAAGACGGTGCCGGCAACAAACAACAGGAGGAAACGCATGGAGGGAGCCTAAGTGATACAAAAAAAGTCGAAAGTAAAAAGCACAACGCAAAATTCAAAAGTGTGGTGTAGCTTTGACTTTCCACATTATACTTTTTACTTTTCTCGCCTCCATGAGTGATAAGACTTTCAATATTGCCATCGTCGGCCTTGGGTTCGGCGCGGAATTTATCCCCATTCATCAGGCCCATCCGAATGCCAATCTCGTTGCCGTTTGCCGCCGCAATGAGGCGGAGATGAACGCCGTGGCTGATGAGTTCAACATCGAGAGACGCTACACCAATTACGATGAGCTGTTAAAGGATCCGGAGATTGATGCCGTGCACATCAACTCACCCATCCCCGATCACGCCCCGCAATCGATCAAGGCCCTGCGCGCCGGCAAGCATGTGATGTGCACGGTGCCGATGGCAACGACCATCGAGGAATGCGAGGAACTGTGCAAAGCCGTCGATGAAACCGGCCTTAAATACATGATGGCCGAGACGGTCGTCTACAGCCGCGAGTTTCTGTTCATTAAAGAACTGTACGATAAAGGCGAGCTCGGCAAACTGCAGTACCTCGCCGCGAGTCATCCGCAGGACATGGACGGATGGCCAAGTTACTGGGAGGAGATGATCCCGATGCACTACGCTACGCACGTCGTCAGCCCCTGCCTCGGCATGGTCGATGGCCTTGCGGAGTACGTCAGTTGTTTCGGCAGCGGCACCGTTCGGGAAGACATCGCGCAAAAGAGCGGCAACAAATTCGCCGTCGAGAGCTGCCACATTAAGATTAAGGACAGCGACCTCTCTGCGCACATCTGGCGCTTCCTGTACGATGTCGCCCGGCAGTACCGCGAGAGCATTGACGTGTACGGTAGTAAAAAGAGTTTTGAATGGACCCTCGTCGAGG
This sequence comes from Verrucomicrobiales bacterium, assembly GCA_003517285.1. Taxonomy (GTDB): domain Bacteria; phylum Verrucomicrobiota; class Verrucomicrobiia; order Limisphaerales; family UBA1100; genus UBA1100. The sequence goes on along the minus strand of DPAW01000207.1, from coordinate 6,330 downwards.
GCGAGCCGAGCATCTTGCATGTGGCCAAGCGTCCAGAAGCGGAGATTCCTGAGAAGGTGGAGATCCCCGACTACGCCCATCTACTACCCGAACCCATTCAGAAATTCACCCAAACCATTGAGGACGCCGATCATCTTTCCTTTGTGCAAGGAGGCGGCCACGGAGGTAGTCACCCGCACATGGTTAATGAATTTTTAAGCGCATTGGTTGAAGACCGTGACCCTTGGCCAAACGCCAAGACAGCAGCTAACTGGACCTGTGTTGGTATCTGTGCTCACCAAAGCACTGAGCAGGGTGGGGCCAGAGTGGACATGCCGGCCTTTACGATTTAGTCCGGACGAGTCCTATCCATCAAACGCACGCTGTTTAACTTCAGCAGGTAGCGTATTGGATCCAGTTGCAAGGTGTAGTAATAAAAAACCCGCCGGATGGCGGGTTGGTTCTAGTTTTAGGTTCTCTTAGGGTTGAGGTTGGGTTTCTTCATCCACAAAATTTTCACTACTTTGTTGCCCACCAATGCCGGTATATTGAGAATTCCCAAAAGCTAGGATTAAAATGAAAATAGGGTTTAGAAGTATTAGGCCTACGGTAAATCCCGTGCCTTTTCCAAAACCTTTTGCAACTCCATCATATATCATTACAAACATAACAAGGGAAGCAAGCGCTCCAACGAAGGGGATAATGTTAACGAGAACTGCAACTATGCCCCACCACCCTGGTTTACCTCCAATTTCTGCAAGTGTGTACGTATTTAGAAGCGGGATAATTGAATGCCAACCGGGTTTGCCGGCTTTTGAGAATGTTCTCCAAATTCCAATAATTAGAATCAAGCCTATTGCACCAATTACCAGCAACATGCTTCCTAGTAATGCAATGATTCCCCCTGCTTCTGCTCCACTTAGTTCCTGTTCCATTTGAGTCTCCTTTTTTTACCTGTCGAATGACAAGCCTTTGTCAGGATACCAAAATATATATAAATGTCGAATTATAAATTCTTTCTATGATTGTAATGATGTTCTGAAATCTTCAATTCGTTCAGCAGGTGGACCTGGGCTGCGGGCGCTGATGTCTTTAGTTTGGTGGTTAGTCTTGAGGACAATGTAGACTGGGCCGGGTTCATGCAGGGTCTCATGCTCGAACCGGAACGATTCGGCGTCATCAAATTCATACACCTCAGTGAAGCCGGCGGCGCGGGCTAGGTCGGCGAAGTTCAGGGGTTGGCCATCGGCGCGTTTGGTGGGGTGCCCAATGGTGGCCTGGCCGCCGGTGACTTCGTAGACGCCGTTGTCCACCACCACGAGGGTGAAGTTTTTGGGTGCCTGCGCGGCAAGCGTGACTAGGCAGCCGAGGTTCATTAACATGCAGCCGTCGCCGTTCACGACAATCACACGTTGATCCGGCTGGGCGATGGCAATGCCTAGGCCGAGCGGCGGGCCTTGTCCCATGCTGGAGGGCATGTAGACGAGATCCTTGGGGTGCGGCTCTAGCGTTTGCCATTCGCGCGCGGCACCCATAGTAGTGATGACCACGGCGTCCGCCCGGTATTGATGAACGACCGCGAGCGCCTCGGCCAGCGGCATGGCTTGCGGGGTGCTCATGCAGCGCCCTCCGCCATCAGGCAAATACCCGGGATTTGTTGCTCAGTGCATTTCCGGTAATGCTCGGCAAACTGGGGTTTCATGGATTCGTCTTTCAGGAACACGGTGTCCAACGCCCACGCGTCCAGCACAGGTTCGGTGAATTTCAAACAGGTATCGCCGGGCAACGAGGCGGCATTGAGAAAACTCCGGTACCCGATTAGTCCGTAAATGGGCAGCCGATAATCATGCAAAATATTGCGCAGTGAATCGCCGCTTTCGAACAGGCCGGTGCATTGGATCACCACGATAGGTTTGGCTCCGCCGAGATATAGGCCGGCTGCCAGCGCCCACGCCTCGCCTTCGCGACAGACTTGAACCAGCTCGATTTCCGGCGCGACGCGCAGGGCGGCATCCCATTGGCCGAGCGTGGTGTCGGGAATCCACACCACATGCGTGATGCCCAGCTCGGTCAGCGTGGAAACAAATTCTTCCGGCGCGAACATGCTATTGCTTCGCCTTTCGCACAGGAATGAGCTGCACCCAGCTGGGGCCTTGGCCGGTGGGTTGTTGACGGTGTTTGATGAGTTTGCCGGTCTTGGGGTTGCGTTCGTAAATGTGCAGGTCATGCGAGCGTTGGCCGGCGGCCACCAGCCATTTGTTATTCGGGCCGAGGTTGAAGGAGCGCGGAATTTCGCCGGTGGCAAATTGACCAATGCTGCGGAGCTTGCCGGTCTTGGGATTCACAGCGAATCCGGCAATGGAGTTGTGGCCTCGGTTGGAGGCGTACACAAACTTGCCGTCATTCGAAATCTCAATATCTGCGCAGGTGTTTTTGCTGCCATCAAATCCCACTGGCAACGTGCTGGCCGTGTGGAAGGCCTTGAGCTGGCCGGTCGCGCGGTCGAACGCATACGCCGTGACGCTGTCGCCCTTTTCATCATCGCAATACACAATGGGCAGTTTCGGGTGAAAAGCGAGATGGCGCGGTTCCAGACCCTCAGCCGGCTTGGCCGTGAACGGATCGTTTCGGGTGAGCTTGCCCGTCTTGGCATCAAACCGAAACTGATACACCGCGTTCGGGCCGGTGTGCGGCACAAAGGCAAATCGGTTGGAGGTATCGGGCAGGATGGCATGCGCGCACCGGGCCGTTTCGATCAGGCTCAGGGGATTTTTGATCACCGCGCCATTCCGGCCGATGGCATGGCTACCCACCACACCTCCGCTGTAGCTGGCCCAAAGCAGCGTGCGTCCCGTGCGATCGGTGGCCACATAGGCGGCATTGGCACCGATCTCCGTGATCCCCAAGGGCACGAGCGTTTTCTTGCCGTGATCAATGCGAAACGCCGCCACGCTGTTGGCCGAGCGCACGGAGACATACAACGTGTTGCCATCCGGGCTCACACACTGCGATCCGGGCGATCCGGGGAGATCGTATTTGGCGCGTTGCACGAGGGTGCCCGTCTTGGGATTAAGTTCATAAAGATGCAGTGCCTGATCCTTTCCGGCCGACACCGCCACGAGTAAAGCAGCAAAGAGAGCTTGCATGGGAAAGGCAAGGCTAGGGCGGGAACGCCGTCTGGGCAAGCTGCCTTCGCTGGAAATTGGGTCGACAGTACGGCGGGCTGGTGTTAATAACTTGCCGATTACGGCAGGGACGCCGGGGAATCCATGGATGGATGCGACCCTGCTGAGATTGGATTTTCACGATTTGTGAGCCACCCAACCGGCAGCAAATCAACCAGCATAAAAAGACATGAGCGAGGGCCAACCTCCAACACCGCCTACACCACCGGCCGCACCCGCGCCTTCCGGCGGAGTGCCTGCCCCTGCCCCCCCGACCGCACCCGCGCCTCCCGGCGGCGTTCCTGCCTCGGCACCCGCAGCTCCAGCTCCGCCGGCTGCTGCTCCTACTGTGCCGACAACTCCTGAGCCAGTTCCCGCTCCTGCAGTGCCCGTTGCACCGTTGGCAACCGAAGCGCCGCCGGCAGAAGTTCCTGCAGCGGAATTAGCCGAGCCTGAGCAACCGTTTTTCAGTGTGATGCTGCTGGATGGGCAGCCGATTGAATTTCCCGTGGAGATGATTGGAGCTGAGCAGGATTTGGGTTCAGGTCCCATTATTCTCGAAGCCCATGGTCG
>DPAW01000207.1:0-2221 GCA_003517285.1 Verrucomicrobiales bacterium | reverse complement strand
GTGGATCCGGATGGGATGAATAACATCGCTGCGGATCCGGTCTGGGCCGGATTGGTTCAAGAACTGTCCGTTAAAATGACGGAGTTTCCAGCTCCTCCCGCCCCCGTGGCGGCTCCGCTTGAGCCGGAGGTCCCCAAGGTGGCCGTGCCCGCTCCTGCTCCTACTCCGGAACAGCCGGAGCCTGCGTCTCCGCCGACAGCGATTCCCGCTATCCCAGCGGCAGCCCCAGCAAAGGCAGCGCCTGCTGAGGCCGCCGTGCCGGCCGCCAAACCCGGGTTGCCGCCTTTACCGAAACCTGCGCAGGTGAAATTGCCGGATGTCGGCCTACCGCCGGGCGTAGGGGATGAGCCAGAGGAGGCATCTCCCATAGCAGCGCTACCGGTTCCGCCTTCCCCCGTGGCCGCCAAGCCAACTTCGATCGAATTGCCTCAACCCGGTTTGCCAAAGCCAGCCGATGTGCCCAGCTTGGGCGCACCTGCCAAGTCCAAGTTGCCTGTTTTGCCCAAGCCATCGGCCAAGGATTCAGAACCAGAACCGTCCAAGCCCGCTTTGCCCAAAATACCAAAACCCCCGACGGCAAGCGAAGCGAAACCGGTTTTGCCGCCACCACCCAAGCCTAAGGCGACGGTTGATGACGTGGATGATGAAGACACGGATGCCACGAATGAAAAGGCAGAGCTCAAGAAAGCACTGCTTGATGAATTTGACACCGATAGAGATGGGAAAATTAGTGCTGAGGAAACCCCCAGTGCGGAGCAGTTGAAGAAATTTACCACGCGACGACGGGAGAAACCCAAGGTGGATAGACTGGATAACAAACGCAAATCTCGTTTGGAGGCCGAAAGCGCCGTCAAATCCGCCATGCGTGAACTGGAAGAAGCGCGCCTCCGCGAGGAAATGACGGTGCGCGAGGAACTGGAAGCGCACAAGGCAACGCTTGATAAGATTCGTCGGGGACGGGAGCAGTGCGATGAAGAGATCGCCAAGCTCAAGCAAACCGATCAATCGCGTCGGGAAAAAACCGAGGCTACTATTGCCAAACTACGTCAGGAATTTGAACACGATGAGGAGCTCATCCGACACGGCGTGCGTGCCAAAAAGGCCGCGCAGATGGACGACGAGGATCGTATTTCCGAGTTGGAGGAAGAACTTCACCGTTTGCATGAAGAAGAGGCTGATCGCATTCGGCAGAAAGAGGAAGAAGACCGGCGGCGTGAGGAGGAAAGCCAACAAGCTCATGAGCGTTATTTGGAGCGAGTAAAGGCAGATGAGGATGAAATGGCCGTGCGCCAAGCGGATCTGGAAAAACTGGATCGTGAAGAAACCGAGCTAAAGGTTGATTTACAAAACAAGGAAGATCAGCTGCAAGACCGTTTGCGCCGCATTAAGTTTGAAGAAGATGATGAGCACTCTCGGATCGAGCATGACGTGGAGGTGCTGGAGAAAAGCCGTGAGAAATTTTCCGGCCAGGAGAACATCGAGGAAGAGGAAATCCGCACGCTCAGCGCCAAGGTTGATGCCCGGCGCATTGCGATTGCCGACGAGAAAAAGGTGGAACGTCGCATGGTGGCCGCTGAGCATGAAGCCGAGCGCATGCGCGAGGAACAGGACACGACGCCGATTCCCCTGACAAAGCCGGTCCTTGATACCGAGGAACCGCCGGAGCCCGATTTGGAACCGGCCCTGCCGCGCAAGCCTGAGATCAAAGTGGCCAAGCCGGTCGAACCCAAAGAGGTCACTGCCAAGCTTTCCCTGCCGGAATTGCCACCCAAGCCAGAGAGGGCAGCTTTACCGGAACCGGAAGTCAAGGTGGCCAAGCCCGTAATGCCGGAGTTACCCGCCAAGCCGGAACCGGTGGTGAAGGCGAAGCTGGCAGCAGACGATGCGCTGCCCGCGGTTATTAAACCCGGCAGCAAGCCGGCTAAACCTGTGGCGATCGCGGCCGATGAAAAACCGGCCTTCCCTGCCGCACCGAAAGCTAAGCCCGTGATAGCGGATTCCGAGGCCGAACTCCCCGCCCTGCCGCAGCCGCCTACCAGCCGGGATTTGCCGCCGTTGCCCACCGATGCCACTGCGCCAACCGGTGAGGCTGAGGCCGATGAAAAACCCGAGGAGAAAAAAGGCTTCTTCGGCCGACTATTCGGGAAGAAGAAAAAAGAGGCCACAGCCGAAGCGGCCCCGGGTTCGGCTCTGCCTGCGCCCAAGACTGAAGGCCCCGAGC
>DPAW01000051.1 GCA_003517285.1 Verrucomicrobiales bacterium | reverse complement strand
CCCGGCGCAAGGCCGGGCTTAGAATGGGTTTTCTAATATTCTTTAACCAAACAGCTTGGTTTGAGCCTCCGCCTTGACCAGCTCGCGCGGTTGGTTGAGGTGGTTGTACACGATCGTATTCGGGTGAATGCCGAACGCGTGATAGATCGTGGCCAGCAGTTCGGTGGGATGAATGGGATCCGCGTCCGGCGCGCTGCCGGTTTTGTCGGATTTGCCAAACACATTGCCGCGCTTGATGCCGGCACCGCCGATCACGCCGGTGTAGCAGTAAGGCCAGTGATCCCGGCCGTCGGCGCTGTTGTTGTTGCCGCTGGTGGACAGACCTAGTTGCGGACTGCGGCCAAACTCGCCGATGCACAGCACGAGGGTGTCATCTAGCATACCGCGTTCATCAAGATCGGTGAAGAGGCCGGACAACGCCTTGTCGAGCATGGGCGCGGACTGATCCTTCATGCGCTTGGGCAAGCCCTGATGAACGTCCCAGGAGTGGTTGTTGCTGTTGGCCACCTTGGGCCAGACGACTTCCACCACACGGGTGCCGGCTTCCACCAAGCGCCGGGCAAGCAGGCAGCTTTGGCCGAAGGTGTTCGTGCCGTATAATTCCTTGGTCTTGGCGTTTTCCTGTTTCAGGTCAAACGCGTTGCGGGCGCGGCCGCTCACGATCAGGTTCAGTGCCTGATCATAATATTGGTTCAGGTTGAACTTGGCCACGGCCTTGTCGATCTCAGGCATGGCTTCGTTGACGGCGTCCCGCAGGCGTGCGCGGCGGCGGAGACGGTGACTGAAGACTTCCGGACGCATCTGAAGATCGTCAATTTTGATACGGCTCATCTTGTTCATATCCATGTCGTCGCCGGTGGGATAGAGCGTGTAAGGATCGAACGCCTTGCCGAGGAAGCCGGCGGTGCCGCCCTTGCCGACCACGTTGCTCTCCTGCAACGGACGCGGCAGCATCACAAAGGGGAGCATGGGTTCTTCCTGGGGCTTGAGACGGATGATGTTTGAACCAAAGTTTGGGAAATCCTTTGGGCTGGGCGGTTCCAGCTGTCCGGACGGGCTCACTTTGTCGGTGGTGTAGCCGGTCATCATTTGGTAGATGGCAGCGGTGTGATTGAACAAGCCGTTGGGCGTGTAGCTCACCGAGCGCATCATGGTAAACTTGTCGTTCACCTTGGCTAGATTCGGCAGCAGCTCGGTGAAGTTTACTCCGGGCAGTTTGGTTTTGATGGGCTTAAAGATGGAACGGACGTTAGTCGGCGCGTCGGGCTTGGGGTCCCAGAGGTCAAGGTGGCTCGGGCCGCCTTGTAGGTAGAGCAGGATGACGCTCTTGGCCTTACCCCAGCCGGGACCACCCTCTACCTTGGATTCCTTGGCTTGCGCGGCCATCTCGAGCATGCCGCCGAGGGATAGGCCGAGCATGCCGGATCCGCCCACACGCAGGATGTCGCGTCGGGTCATGCCGAGGTGATTGTCGCAAAGATCTTTGCCGCGTTCTCCGGGTAGTCTAATCATGGTTTGCTCCGTTTGTTATATGCTAATAAATTTTTCGTTTTTGTCGAGATTTAGTGGTTAAACAGGAAGGCTGGATTGTTGATCAAAGCCCAGGCGATATCCTGCGCGCCGTACAGGCGTTTATTGGTCAATTGTTTGGTGCTGAGGTCTACTGCCCGCTTGAGCGCGGTGAGTTTGGAGTCCTCCACTAACGGTTTCTGGGTGGATGCCAGGTAGGCTTCGAGCTCTTTCAGGCGCGGATCGGTCGGCAGCGGTTTCTTGGCTTCGGCCACGGCTTTAGTGCGTTGTTGCAAGCCGGTATCTTGCGTGCGGTAGTAGTCGTTCAGTACTTTCTTTTGTTTGTCGTCGCGTTGCTCAGGTTCGATGGCTAGTAGTTCGACAATGTTTTGTGGGTGGCCGAAGTTGACTGGTTTTTTGTTATTGGTAACCGACCAGCGGAATTTACCGATTTGCCAATTGTTGCCCTGAAACATTTGCTTCATCACAAAGGTTAACAGAATGGGGCTATCATGTTTGGGGGATTGTGCAATTTCAAATGAGGCGATGTGATTCTTGCCCATTTGCGGGGAGATAGCCCAGCCGTTACTGCTGTTGTTGAGGCGGCCGTCAATCGCCGTGGACACAGCGTAATTATTCTGGCTGAATGTAGCCTTGGCGGCGCCGAGTTTGAGTTTCTTTTTTTCGTTGGGCTTGTCTTTCGGAGCCCATAAAACCTCGAGTTCGGTGAGGACGAAATTACCGTCGTTTGGTGATCGTCCGGGACCGTTCTTAGGTAGGCGCTTATCGGTGAGTGCCTCAAGTCGAATGGCGGTGAGGTTCTTGAGGTCGGTTTCAGTGACAATGGTGAAAGTGTCCTTTCCGTTTTTGCCGGAGGCAAAGATTGCGCCATCAGCTTCCTTGCTGAGCTCGGTGCCGATTTGCGATTTCAAAGACTGGGCTTCCACCGTGGTCCATTGTGTTTTGCTGACGGGATTGACAAGCCACTGGGTGTATTTTTCCTGAAAAGTGGGTTGGTAATCGTTCAGGGCTTTTTCCGCCACCGCGATTTTAGCATTACGCTCATCTTCCATTTTCTTTTGTCGCGGTGCTACTTTCTCCTTGTAGGTGGCCAGCTTAGCTTCCGCTTCCTTAATGCCAGCTTGGCGGGCGGTTTCACGCTTGGCGGTGAGGGGGGCGAGTTCCTCTTGGTATCCGGCCAGTTCAGCAAGCAACGCATTGTGTTCGGGCTCGATGGATTGCAGCAGGCCGATGGCTTTGGTGATTTCATGTGGCCGCGCGGGGCGGTTGAGAATGCGGAGGTACAATTCATCAATCAACTTGGCGTCATCGGTCTGTTCTTTGACGAGCTTGGTGATGGCGTTGTTGGGGTCACTGATGGCGTTGTCCACGGTGGGACCAGTGATGAGTGCCATAACGGGGCCGAGCTGGAGCCCGTTGATACGTTCGCATTCACAGGCACTTTCGCGGGCTGGGCGGCCGAGGGTGCCGAGGAATCCGTCGGGCAGGCGCACACCCACATCGGGTAGTGCGGCTGCACGGGTGCCGGCGGGGACGCCAGGGATCTTGGTTTGCGCACCGGTCGTGAAATAAATGGTATCGAACAACACCTCGGCGGGCAGGCGCCGGGGTAGGGCGTGCGAGTAGTTAATAGTGTCATCCTCGTTCCATTTATTGGTGGCGATGGCGAGTTGGTAGGTCCGGCTCTTGCAGATGGTTTTGACCATATGCTGCACGTCGAATCCGCTTTTGATGAACTCCTGGGTCAGCCAGTTTAGGAGTTCGGGGTTAGAGGGCGGGTTGCCGGCGCGAATGTCGTCCAGTGGCTCGATGATGCCCACGCCGAGCAGGTAACCCCACAGACGGTTTACGTAGCTCTTGGCGAAGTACTGATTGTCAGCGCTGGTCATCCAGGCGGCCAGGGTCTGGCGGCGGCTGGCCTGTTTCACGTCGATCACGTGCTTGGCTTCAAAGGGGAATTTGGGCGCGGTAACGGCGCCGGTACGATCGTGTTTTAGGTCTCCGGAAGTTCGATCAAAGACCTCTTCATACAGCGGCTTCTTACCCTCCACGGCCGTGCCGCCGATGGTTTTGTTGCCGCTGTTTTTGTCATCCTTCTTGAGGCCTAC
>DPAW01000071.1:524-3488 GCA_003517285.1 Verrucomicrobiales bacterium | reverse complement strand
GCGCGGATAGGCGAACCAGACGGGCTTACTCTCTTTGTTTGCGAATGGCTTGGCGTTTTTGATGGTGCGGGTCTTGGCGTCAAAGTCGGCAATGTACAATGTTCGGCCGGGAACCTGTCGCTTGAATCCTTTTTGAAATTCAAAACAGATTTTGGTTTGGTCAACGGATAAGCTAAGTCGGTCCAAGTACCCCCGTTTGGCCAGGTCACAGTCGATTTTCTCAAAGACCGATCTGCCATGGGGCTTGGGGGTCATCAGGTAATAACCCCTGCCTTGCTCAGGGTGGGAATGATTAACCAGAATCCTCCCGTCGGTCATACAGGTGTATGCCCACGTGTGGTATCTCTGGTTGGTAAAAGCGATCTCCTGGCCGGGCTTCCCGCCGATCTTTCCCGCCATGACGTGGTAGCCGCCGCCAGTCGGATTCTTTCTATTCCAGATAGGCGTGTTCGTGCCGTCACGAGTCCAAGTCTGGTTGAAGTTGGTGTGCTTGGCATTCGTAATCTGGTGAAACCCCGTTCCATCGGCGTTGATGATACAGATCGCTGTCTTCCACATTCCGACTTGAGGATGATTTTTGACACGCCGAAAGAAGACCAGTTTGTCATCCGTCTTGGACCAGGATGGCTTGAAGTCCCAATGACCGGTTGTGAGCGGTTTGCCTTCGGGGGTTCCAAGGATATTGACGTGAATCTCGCCATTCTTGAAGTAAGCAGATCTGTGGCTTTTATCTCCCTCGGCGGCCTCGACAAAGTGCGTCAATTGTCCGAGAAAGAAAAGTAGAATGAGTCGAATTGTAAGAGGCATTTGAAGCTCAGCTTTCTAGGTTTAGATGATGGAACGCGACTTTTCGGTTAGGGACGTTGTTTAGCGGCGTGTTCGCGAAGCAGTTTGGCGATCTGTGGACGCAGTTTTTGGATTTGCTCCAGATCCACCTTGTTTGTGGCAGAGGTATTCAGGCTGCGGTAAAATCCAGCTAAACCCTCGGACCAAGCACCGCTTACTGTATCAATAGCCCTTTCCCGACGGCCGTTGCGTTGAGTGACACTTGCACCTTTTGACAGGAGCATTTGCACTATCTCTGTACGGCACATGAAGGCGGCTACATGCAGGGCGGTATTTCCATCTTCGTTAACAGCATTGACCTCTCCACCTTTTTCGAGCAGCAGTCGCATCACATCTAATTGGCCATGGAATGCTGCTGTGCTAAGGGCAGTGTTTCCAGTTTCCACTGGAAGATCCGGGTTCGCACCCGCAGCGAGCGTCTCCAGTACGACCGAACGGTCACCTATCCGAACGGCGGTTCCTAAGGCTTCTTGTAGGTTGGTATCGGCAGTGACATGGAATATGAAGTCGTTGCTGAACAAGCCGCCCTGATTTTGGACCTGCAGAAAATGCATGCCAATTGCAGGTAATTGCGTGAGGGTTATTTCCAGACGGTCTTTATCGCCTATTTTGATGGAGCCCTCGACCTTATGGCCATCGACTAAAATTTGGGCGCCTTCGCGGACGTGTCGTCCGCTGATAGTCATGGTTTTGTTATCACCGGCGAGCTCTGGAAATTTTTGTTTCCCACGCTGAGAATGGATTGGGCCAAGGGTCCAGAGTGCAGGTTGCGGGTGATCATAGTCTGCGTTTTCTCCATGGCGTCCTGTAAAAGTGCCGATGAAATTACCTTCTGCAGCCATCTCTAACAACTTGGCTCGTGAGTAGGATTGCTCTCCTTCAACCGACTTATAACCATTAGCAAACTGAAACATAACAGGAATTGCCTGATCGTTCTTAAAGAAAACACCTTCGACTTGCAGCACAACACCACCCTCCGAGCAGGATGTTTCCAAGGCTTCGAGCAAGTCATTGGTCAGGGGCTCATCCACCGTCGATTCATTGAGAGTTACTTGGCGGGCAAAGGAACCGGAATGACCAGTGCTCCCTTCCAGTACCATCTCCCAGACAGGATCGAAGGCCCGGCGGCCACCCCATGAGAACTGCCAAACACTTCGCTCGGGAATTCCTTGTTCGGCCACTCTCCGATAGAAGGGAAAATCGATGATGTTCAACCTTCCTTGGGGGAGAATAAGGAAACGGTCGTAGGCACCACGCCAAGTGGGTGCGTCCATGCCGGTTCCCGGTGTATTGGTGCTCACCCAGAAGGGCATTCTGTGGCAATTGCCGCATAGGTTTCCGCCAGGTGTTCCCCCGACATCGCCAGTGATATGAAACAACTCGAAGCCTTCCTGTGCGCGTTCGGATAACTCGTTATCAAATGCGCGGCGCTGTGCGGGCGGGTAGGTGACGTTGAGTAAGAACTTCGCCATGTCATCGCGCTCGGACTTGGATAGCAAACCGGCTTTGCCTTCGTCATTCTTTGTTTCATCACCCACCCGTGCCATGGTACTGGCGAGGCCTCCATCGATGAGGTGGCGCGTCTGCGACTCGGGCTTGTCAACGCTGCTGTTGGGCTTCACGTGGCGGCGGATGCTGGCGCTGTTGATGCCGCCGTATGGGTCGCCAGGAATTCCGTCCCAGTGAAAGGGCGCGGTGTCGCGCAGGCCCCGTATGGGCATGGTCGAACGAGGCATGATCTGGTTGCCTCGTGTGACGATCGGGGTGTCGAGGACCCAAAGCAGTTGATCGGTGTGGCCGTCGGGATGGCAACTGGCACAGGAGAAAGTGGCGGTGGTGGAGGCCTTGGCGGTGTTGAAAGCAATGCGGCCACGCTTGAAATCCGGATGCGTGGGATCATGCAGTGTGATGGACGCCCTGGTCTTGGGCGTTGTGCGGTCAGTGATATTGACGACGGACACCGTGTTAGCAACAGCGTTGAGAACCCATGCGTGATCTTCGTCTAAGGCAATGCCACGCGGTACGGCACCGACAGAGGTGCGGCCAAGAATTTTTCCGGTAGCAGCGTCGAGAGTGAAAAGCTTATCCGAGCCAGCGGCTGTAACATAAAGCGTTTGG
>DPAW01000071.1:0-174 GCA_003517285.1 Verrucomicrobiales bacterium | reverse complement strand
GTAGCCAGCGCATCCTCACGCTTGGGCTGCTTGGGCGGAAGCGGTTCTAGGTTGATGAACTCAGGTTTCTGAGCGTCATTTCCTCTGAAGGAAACGCGTGTAATCTGGTTGAGGAAGGCCCGGTTTTCCAGTTCCTTGAGCCCATGCTTCTTGGTTCCTGAACGACCATTGACC
>DPAW01000317.1:3513-6425 GCA_003517285.1 Verrucomicrobiales bacterium | reverse complement strand
AAACTGACCAGCAAAATCACGGGTAACGCCATCATTAGCGTCACCATAAATAAGAGGACTTTCACCCACTTCTCGCGGGATTCCTTCTTTTGAGTGAAGGTCGTCTTGGTAAAGCGCTGTGAATCGTTCATTTTCGCTTAACCCCGTGTATCACCAGATGTGCGGTGAGGTTGACAATAAAGGTGATGGAAAAAAGCAGAACCCCTAGCAGGAACAACACCTGATAGTGGTCGCCACCGTTCACGGTGTCGCCCATTTCTTTGGCAATGGTAGCCGTCATGGTTTTCACAGACACCAATAAATCAAGGAACGGCGTATCAGAACTGAAGGGATTGTTATCTGCGTTTCCGGTGGCCATGAGGACCGCCATGGTTTCACCCACCACCCGGCCCATGCCCAGCAACACTGCGGCGAGCAGACCGTTTTTGGCACCAGGCAGCAACACGCGATATACCATTTGCCATTTTGTCACCCCCAAGCCAATGGCCGCTTCGCGGTAAGAATCGGGAACTGCATTCAAAGCGTCCTCACTGATGGAGACGATAATCGGCATGCTCATCAGGGCTAGGATGATAGCACCGTTTAACAGCGAAACCCCGGCATCTGCCCCCAATTCTTTCATGTACACGGAGGTGATCTTTAGTCCGATAAATCCCCAGACCACAGAAGGAATTGCTGCCAACAGTTCGATAACTACTTTCAGAATTTCCTTCAGCCGCGGACCGCAGAATTCTGAAATGAAAACGGCCCCACCTAGACTGAAAGGTACCGTGATGATCATCGCCACAATCGCCACACTAAACGTACCCAGAATAATCCGGGCAGCACCATAGCTCGGCGGTGTGTGAGTAGGATCCCACTTCTCAGAGGTCAAAAGCTCACTGATACTGAAGTCGTCGCTAAATAGCAGTCCCTTGCCTTCCCAGAAGACAAAGATGAAGATGGCAAATACAAACACCACCGCGCTGATACCGCTAACGCGGATCGTCCATTCGATCAGGCCTTCGGAGAAGGCTTTCCACTTGGAACGCTGCAGCTGCATCAGACGCGGCGGAGGATCAACACTACTTTTGATGGTTTGGCACGTAGCCGGTGCCTTCTACAATCTTTTGCCCTTCAGGCCCCATGCACCAATCTAGGTACGCCTTCACGTGTGGTTTGGGTTCGCCCAGAGTGTACATGAACAACGGCCGGGCAATGGGATAATTGCCGCTTAGGGCATTTTCATTGTTAGGAGCAAAGGCTTTGTCCCCCTCTTTTTTGCTCACCAGCACCATCTTCACTTCATCAGTGGCATATCCCATGCCACTGAAACCAATGGCAGCCGGTGTTTTCCCGCACAGCTCAACCACTTCCTTTGAGCCATGCATGCCCAGCGCACCGGACTTGAAGGTTTTCCCCTCAGGGATCACCGTTTCCTTAAAGTACACATAACTGCCCGAGTTTGAGGTTCGACTCACACGCACGATCTCATCTTTACCATCGGGCACCTCAACGCCCAACTGGCTCCATTTCGTGATGGTGCCGTCTTCACCATAAATTTGGCTAAGTTGTTCGATGGTGATTTCCTCTATCGGATTGTCCTTATGGACAAACACGGCCAAGCAATCGAGCCCCATAATGTATTCCTTGGGCTTTACGCCGTGCTTTTCCTGAATTTCTGCCTCTTCCGCGGGCTTAATCGAACGACTGCAATTAGCAACGTCCACCACTCCGTTGATCAGACCAGCAATACCAGTGCCCGAGCCACCACCGGATACTGCAACTCGCACATCCTGATTTTTTGCTGAGTACATCTCGCTCCACGCTTGCGCAAGCTGCAGCATTGTATCCGAACCCTTGTTTTGGATATTGGTCGATCCACCATCAACACCACCACCTCCTTCGCGCTTACCACAGCCTAGTTGGCCGAGAAACGGAACCACTAGTGATATGACTAAGTACTTATTGATATTCTTTTTCATTTTTATCGTTTGTTATTTTTTTTGCTCACCCAAAATAGCCTGCGCTAGATCTTGTATTTGTTCGGATAAAAATTCGTGTTTCTCCTCAAGATTGGTGTCCTTAATTTTCCAGCGGATGCCAACCGTACGAGTCGGTGGCGGCGGAAATGCCTGAACACCCTTTTTACTAAGAGCTACGATGACTTGGTAATGCTCGAGGTTTGGGATGTGCTCAATGGACTTGGTTATATTGCTGGATATATCCAACCCTTTGGCCTTCAAGTGCGCCACCGCTTCCTCATCGAGTGCGGCCGGTTCAATACCCGCGCTGCTGAACACAAAATTCGCGTACTGACCGGCGTTACCAATGGCCTCAGCAATCTGGCTATCGCTGCTATTGGTGTCATCCACAAACAAGACGCGAAAGCTCTCCTGCCCAAGATGCTTCATGTTCTTTCCGGTACACATGTACAGGATTTCCTCGCAAATATTCGTAGCCTGATTGGCAACGCGCTCATAACGCCGCGCCACTGTCTCGAGAGGTGCTAACGCTTCCATCGGGATCTTCCCTCGCTCATGGAAATCCACCAGCCGCTCCATTAACTGGTCTCGATGATCCTTGGCTGGCTCGTTATCCTTCATAATCATCCAAGCCATGTCAGAATCCTGTGCGAGAAAGGCCTTAAGCGATCGTTGCATCATGGAGATCGAGGTGTCGCTCAGCTCGATGAACACGGAGTGGTCAAACTCGATCTTCAACGAATTGATTGTGAGGCATTCGCGAGCAATACTCTCCGCGTAATCACCAATACGCTCCAGCTCTTGGTTGATTTTGATAACTGCATATACGAACCGAAGATGACCCGCAGCCGGTTGTTGACGAATGAGAAACTCAAGACAAAGTCGGTCAATTTCCTTTTCCAACTCATCCACCTCCTTGTCGCGCAAAATCACCGAGTACGCCAACTG
>DPAW01000317.1:0-3136 GCA_003517285.1 Verrucomicrobiales bacterium | reverse complement strand
GCCATGCGTTCGACCTTGCTACGGATCAGGTCAATATCGCGTTGCAAACTTTCTTCAAGTTGAGTGGCATCATTCATCAGTCAGTTCCTTCTCTGTCGGGAGTTGTTGGAGCAGCCGCTGTGTTATCCCATTTTCAACGTGCTCCAAGTGGCAATTACTCACAGAAATCCGGTTCTCCACAATCGGCTCAATTGTGCGTGAACAAATCATGCCGCCTCTCCTGATTCCGCCGCGAGAGGTAGACTCAATATGAACCGAGCACCTTGACCAATGCGGCTTTCCAATCGCACCTTACCCCCATGTGAATGCACAATATGCTTAACGATAGCCAATCCTAGGCCAGTACCTCCGGTCTCTCGACTGCGCGCTTTATCCACTCGAAAAAATCGCTCGAATACCTTTTCAACCGATTCGGACGGAATCCCTTCGCCATCATCTTCCACAGCCACTTCAGCCATTCCCTTGGTGCTCAACCGGCCCTCGATGGTCACCGTGCCTCCCGTGCGCCCGTACTTAATCGCGTTGTCTACAAGGTTGAATACCGCCTGCTGCAACCGATCACCATCAGCGTCAAGATACAGATCGACCGGAATGTCCGTTTTTAAATCAATAGACCGTTTATCAGCCTTAGCTTGCAAATCGTTCTCCACGCGCTTGGCCACTGCATGAAGGCTGGTCGGTTGCCTATTCATTGCAAGCTTGTCAGAATCCAGTTGCGCCAAAGTCAGCAAATCATCGATCAAATATCCGAGGCGATCGGCGTGCTTGTCGATAGTTTGTAAAAATTCTCGGTTCTTCTTTGGGTCATCCACTGCGCCGTCCATCAACGTTTCTGTAAAGCCCTTGATCAACGAGAGTGGGGTACGCAGTTCATGACTCACGTTAGCCACGAAATCACGGCGGGTGTTTTCCAGTTCCTTTAAGCGTGTGACATTGTGAAACACGAGTAACGTGTGCCCTCCCACGGCACGCTGCAGGCAATGAGCGTTGATATGAACCAACTTCGGATCACCCCCATTGAGCTGCAGCTCGCCCTCACGCAATTCACCTGCCTCGCGCACAGCCTTAACCAGTTTTTTTAACTCCGCGCGCACGGCTACCGGCACAGCTTCCTCCAATGATTGCCCGTTAATATCTTCCCCCAAACCCAGTAACTGACGCAGCGAAGCATTAGACAGCTCAATGCGGTTTTTTACATCTAGAACCAGAACCCCCTCCACCATACTATCCAACAGCGCGTGCTGTTGGATTAGCTGCCGTTCGGATTGTTCACCCTGCTCAGCACAACAACGCTGCAGTTCCGCTTCCGCAAATACCAACCGCCTACGTAGTAGTAATGCCCAGCCGATAACCGCTAAAATTAGGATTAGCAGTAGTGCGTCCATGTTAAAGATCACCTTCACAGAAGCGGTAGCCCATACCACGTACCGTCTCAAGGTAGCCTGCCGCCGCGCCAAGCTTGTCGCGAAGTCGACGCATGTGGGTATCCACCGTGCGCGTGTCGATGTAGGATTCATAACCCCACACGTCGCGAAGCAACTGTTCGCGATCCTGCACACGCCCACGCCGACTAGCCAAAGTTGATAGCAGTTTAAACTCTGTGGCAGTTAAGACGACTTTCTCCTCATTTACCAATACCTCGTGTCGCTCGGAATCCACAGTTATCGGCCCTGCCACAATCTTTACTGGCATCTCATTCGCCGGAGACACTTGGCGATTTAGTAAATTTTTGATGCGCAAAATCAATTCGCGCGGGCTGAATGGTTTAGTGACATAATCATCAGCACCCAATTCCAAACCCAAAATTCGGTCGATCTCAGCTGCCTTAGCGGTGAGCATGATGATGGGAATGCTTGAGGTGGCCGGATCGTTCTTCAGAATTTTGCAACCTGCCATGCCATCAATCTCAGGAAGCATCACGTCGAGCAGAATCAGATCAGGCAACGCCTTGCGCGCCTTAGCGATGGCCTCTGCACCATCCTCTGCGGTAATTACTGCATAACCAGCAGCGCGAAGATTGAACTCTACTAGCTCAACCGCATCAGGCTCATCATCGACCACGAGGATCGTTTTCACGCGTGTCTTTATGGAGAGATCTTGGCACATGCGTGTGTCAGTAATGTTACAATTACGTGAAACCGCTGGCCAGCACGAGCGCCGACAATTAGGAATTGGCTGGAGAAAATCTAGCTGCGCTGCTTCACTCCGGCTATGCCGTTGCCTTACAAAATCGCTTCGCTGCTGTATGCCTTTCACGAGGATGGCCGCGTTTTGATGATGGAACGCCAGCACGATCCTAACCGCGGCTTATTTAGTCCACCGGGTGGGAAGCTACAAACAGATACCGGTGAGAGCCCGCACAATTGCGCTATCCGCGAGGCTAACGAAGAGACCGGCCTGAATCTTTCGCCAAACGATCTACACCTTACAGGTATAGTCAGCGAAAACGGCTACCAAGGCGAAACTCATTGGCTCATGTTTCTCTTCGAGATTAAACCCCGCCTCACCGAATTACCGCCCGACCACGAGGAAGGCGCCTTTCGTTGGGCCACTCGCGAAGATCTCGATACTCTCCCAATGCCCGGCACGGATCGGGAACAAATTTGGCCGCTCTTCTGGCAACATCGTGGCGGCTTTTTCGCCGCCCATTGTCATTGCGCCGAAAATCAGCCCGATCAATGGACGCTGCTGCAATCCTCCGTGAACCCGCAACCCGCGACCGGTAAACCATCTTGACCGACGAGCATTTCATGCAGGATGCCATCCGGCAGGCGGTGAAGGCGTACGAGGCCGATGAGGTGCCGGTCGGTGCGGTGATTGTGCGCAACGATCGTGTGATTGCCCGCGCGTGGAACCAAGTTGAAATGCTCAATGACGCCACCGCCCACGCCGAGATGCTGGCTCTCACCGCTGCCGAGGCCGCTGTGGGCGATTGGCGTCTCAACGATTGCACTCTGTACGTCACCAAGGAACCCTGTCCAATGTGCGCCGGTGCCATTGTCCACTGCCGCTTGGCCCGGGTTGTCTTTGGAGTATCCGATCCCAAGGGTGGCGCGGCTGGAGGGGCGATGAATCTCCTCCAGTTTCCAACGCTCAATCACGCCACCGAAATAACCTCAGGCGTCATGGAAGCGGA
>DPAW01000338.1:3426-4124 GCA_003517285.1 Verrucomicrobiales bacterium | reverse complement strand
TTCTTCCGGTCGCTCGACCGTTCGATTGTCGATCCCGCCCTCGGCATTGGCTGGCCGCGTGTGCATATGAGCTGTGACTTCAAAAAGCCGTTGAGGTTTGAGGACGAAGTGGAGATTCAGCTGCGGGTATCGGCCAAGACCAGTAAATCCATCAGCTACCAATTTCGTTTTCGAGTGGCCGACGCGGAAGCCGCACGCGGGACGCTCACCGTCGTGTGCGTGCGCCGCAATGAAGCCGGCGAAATGAAGGCCGCCAGTATTCCGCCGGAGATCGCCGACCTGATTGAGGTGGCGCCTGCGGATAAGTTGACTGATTAACGTTTGAAGCACTGCAACCCGAACCCTAGAGTCAAAAAAATTATGGCAGCAACCACCACCGCATCCGGCATTCCATGGTTTGCCTGGGCACTACTCACCGTCATCTGTTGGGGCACCTACGGCGTGTGCATGCACACCGGCTCCATGAACATGGAAAGCAAAGCGCACGGCCGCATGATGGCCTTTCTGTACGTGGGCCTCGCGTATTTTCTCACGGCTGTCATCGCGCCGCTCATTATCCTCAAACTCAAAGGCGGACCGGTGGATTTCTGGAACTATCCGGATGCCGGTTGGAAATGGAGCTTGGGCGCAGGTATTTTGGGCGCCATTGGGGCGCTCGGAGTGCTCTTGGCCTTTGGAGCTTCTCCGAATCCGCCGGT
>DPAW01000338.1:0-3054 GCA_003517285.1 Verrucomicrobiales bacterium | reverse complement strand
ATCGTCAATACCACCAAACAAGACTTTTGGAGTTACGTGCAGCCGCAGTTCATCATTGGGATTATGCTCGCGGCCGCAGGCGGGGTATTAGTCACCTATTATGCGCCCAAACCGCCTCCAAAAGTCGAGGCAGCGGCCCCGGCCGTCACGCAGACCGCCACTCCTTCCGGCGATTCCAAGGATTAACCGTCATGGCCGAGGTGCCGTCAACCGGCCGAAAAGCCATCCGCTCCGCTCAACTCGGGCGTTTGCGCGAACTGCTCCAATCGGTGCGACCGGCCAACACTTTTTACGAATCCAAACTCGCCGCGGCCGGCGTGGATGCATCCATCGGCAGCCTCGAGGAATTCGCCGCCCGTTGTCCGTTGACCACCAAGGACGAACTGGCCGCCGATCAAGCTGCGCAGCCGCCTTACGGCACCAATCTGTCCTTCCCGCTCGCGCAGTATAATCGCATCCACCAAACCAGCGGTACCACCGGTAAACCCCTCCGCTGGTTGGACACGCCTGAGAGTTGGCAATGCATGCTTGAAAGCTGGCAGACCGTCTATCGCGCCGCCGGCATCACGCCCGAGGATAGCGCGCTCTTTGCATTTTCCTTCGGGCCATTCATCGGGTTCTGGGTGGCCTACGAGGCCGCTACGCAAATGGGTTGCCTCTGTTTCCCCGGCGGCGGCCTCACCAGCACCACGCGCCTGCGCATTCTCTTAGAAAACGAGGTCACCGTTCTGTGCTGCACTCCCACATACGCGCTGCGATTGGCCGAAGTGGCTGCTCAGGAAGGCGTGGATCTTTCCGAGGCCAAGTTGAAGACCATCGTGGTCGCCGGCGAACCCGGCGGCAGCATTCCCGCCACACGCGAACGCATCGAGGACGCCTGGCCCAACGCGCGGGTATTTGATCATCACGGTATGACCGAGGTCGGCCCGGTGACCCACGAATGGCCGGCTGAACCCAACAATCTGCAAATCATTGAGGACGCCTACTTCGCCGAGGTCGTCCATCCGGACACCAACGACCCCGTGGCCGAGGGAGAAGAAGGCGAACTGATCTTGACCACGCTCACCCGCACGGCCATGCCGTTGCTGCGTTATCGCACTGGTGATCTGGTGCGGCCGGAGATGCAGGGCGATGCCTTCGTCCTGCGCGGCGGTATTCTCGGACGCGCGGATGACATGATCATCGTTCGTGGCGTGAACATTTATCCCAGCGCCTTTGAGCATATCCTGCGACGATTTGCCGATGTTGCCGAATATCAGGTGGTGGTCACTGAACAAACCGGCATGGCCGAGCTTCGCCTTCGATTGGAGCCCGCGCCCGAGGCCGAGGCCGCCGCGTTACAGGCGGAGGTCGCAGGCACCATTCGTCATCAACTGAATCTCCGCGTCCCCGTCGAGCTTGCCGAGCCCGGCAGCCTTCCCCGATTTGAATTGAAAGCCAAACGCTGGATTAGAGAATAGCTCCATGACCGATTCCTCACCGTTGCTGAAGCTGGAAAATGTTTCCCGCGAATTTCCCTCCGCTGAAGGCGATCAACCATTGCGTGTGTTGCGCGGGTTGTCGCTAGAGGTGGCCCGTGGCGAATCGGTCGCGGTGGTCGGCCCCTCCGGTTGCGGCAAGAGCACGCTGCTCAACCTGATCGGCTCGCTCGATCAACCCACTGGTGGCACACTCACCTTTGACGGCCGCGAACTTGGCGGTTTGGACGACGACGAGCTTGCCGCCCTGCGCAATCGCGAGATGGGTTTCATCTTTCAAAGCCATCATCTCCTGCCGCAGTGCACCGTGATGGAAAACGTGCTCGTGCCCACGCTCGCGCATCGTTCCGCCACCGCCGACGATGAAGACCGGGCTCGACGCCTGCTTGAGCGTGTGGGCCTTGGCGAACGCCTCGCCCACCGACCTGGCCAACTTTCCGGCGGCGAACGCCAACGCGCCGCGGTCGTCCGCGCCCTGATCAATGAACCGCAGCTCCTGCTCGCCGACGAACCCACCGGCGCCCTTGATGAGGACACCGCCGACAAGCTCGGCCAATTGCTCGTGGAATTAAACGTTGAGGAAAACCTCACCCTCGTCACCGTAACCCATTCCCCCGACCTCGCCGCCCGCATGGCCCGCACTGTGAAGCTTGCCGAGGGACAAATCGCCTGACATGACGCGACTTCGGCTCATCCTAGCCAGCCTGCGGTATCATGCTCGCGCCCATGTGGGCACTCTGCTTGGGGCCGTGGTGGCGGCGGCAGTGTTGACCGGTTCCCTAGTAGTCGGCGATTCGGTGAAACGCACCTTGCAAAATCAAGCCGAACAACGGCTGGGCTATGTCCAGGCGGCAGTGGAGCTGCACGACCGTTTTTTTCGAGATGATCTAGCCGAACGTCTCAACTTGGGCGATCAATCCGCAGTGGCCTCCGTTCTACGATTGAACGCCAGCGGGTATCGGCGGGACGAATACGGCAAGCCTTACAATCGGGTAAATAACATTCAGCTGATCGGCATCGACGATGCATTTTGGCGATTCGCCTATCTCAAGGCCAACCGGCCTCCCGCGCTGGAGGAAGGCGAAGCGCTGATCAATCCGCGTCTGGCCGAGCAACTCGGTCTACAGGCCGGCGATGAATTTCGCTTACGCATCGCCAAGCCCAGTGTACTGCCGCGGGATGCGCCGCTCTCGGTGGCGGAAAAAGAGATCACCACGAGCTTCGATCTCACGCTGGCCAAAGAGATCAGTCCCAATTCCGAGCTGGCCAATTTCAGCCTGCGCCCCGGTGCTACCGCGCCTTACAACGTGTTTGTGCCGCTCTCCTGGCTGCAAGAAAAGGCAGAATTACCGGAGCGGGCCAACGGCCTACTGGCATGGGCAGCTCAATCCACTCCCAAAGAGTTGACATCTCAGGCCAATGAACAACTTCAGGATGTCTGGCGGTTGGCCGATGCTGAATTGGAGTTGTTGGAAAACGAGGAGGACGACGCTATCGATCTGCGGACCGACCGCATTTTTCTCGATGCCCAAACACTCAAGGCTGCGAATGCCCCCCTCACGGCACTAACCTACAT
>DPAW01000270.1:2541-3362 GCA_003517285.1 Verrucomicrobiales bacterium | reverse complement strand
CCCGCTTTGATCCTGAGCCTGACCGAGCAGGAGCAGCTCGATCTGTACCGCTTCCTCGCCGAACTCGGCAAGGCTGGGCCGTTTGACGCCACGAAGACTGGCGTGGCGCGAACTTGGCGTCTCTTGCCTGGCACTCATCGCGTGGAACAGTACGGCATTGAGAAAATTGTGCAGGAAGGCTTCGAGAAAAAGTGGTCGAACCACGTGCTTGGCGCCGGCAACAACGCCGGTTGGAAGCTGCTGCCCGCCCGCGTGAACGGCGATCTGCCGGCAGAGGATATTACTGAACTTACCGCCGTGGGCCGGCATGTCGGTCTCGTGCACGTATTTGCCGGCACCCATTTCGAGAAACAAAAGGCCGGTAATGTGACCTTTAAGTTGCCCGCTGGCGTGAAAGCCGATGCTTGGATTGACGGCAAACCGCTCGGACGCGCGAATGCGTTTACGGCCGAGGTCGTTGCCGGTAAACATCGGATGGTCTTACGACTGGATGCCAAGGCGTTGCCTAAGGCACTCCGTCTCGAGTCGGACAGCGTCGTATTCCTAAATGAATAGCCGTCGTCGCCGCATGTTTTTTCTAGTTTTTGCATCCGTATTACTGATCACCTACACGTGGGTAGGTTGGCGACTGATCCGGCCGCTGGAGGCCGGCTCCGGTTGGCGTTGGGTGGTGATCGGGTTGTTGGCCGGGCATTTTGTTTCCGTCTTTGTCAGCTTCGCTATTCTGCGCAGCCTTGGTCCGGGCGGTTGGGCCGGTCCCTTGTATTGGTTGGCCTACGGCGGTATGGGACTGTTCTCGCTGATCTTTACCGGCATGGTGG
>DPAW01000270.1:1577-2163 GCA_003517285.1 Verrucomicrobiales bacterium | reverse complement strand
TGCCGGAGGATCCGGAACGCCGACGGTTTTTCAATCAAACCGCCAACCTAGGTGTTCTGAGCATGGCCGCCGTGGCTGGAGCGTTTGGCGTTTGGCGTGCGCGTCGGCATCCCTCAGTGGTGACCGTGGAGGTGCCTATTGAAAATCTACCGGCTGAGTTGGAGGGCTACCGTATCGCGCAAATTTCCGATCTGCACCTGGGGCCGACGTTGTCCGGCGCGTTCATGCGCCGTGTGGTGGAATCAGTGAACGGGCTCAAGCCGGATATGGTGGCGGTGACCGGCGATTTGGTAGATGGCTCCACCGAACATCTGGCCAAACACGTGGAGCCGCTCAGGGATTTATCGAGTGCGGATGGCACGTTTTTTGTGACCGGTAATCACGAGTATTATTCCGGCGCGGAACCGTGGTGCCGCACGCTTTCCGAACTTGGATTGAATGTCCTGAACAATGCCCATTCCATCGTTCGCCGCGGCTCGGCCAAGCTGATGGTGGCGGGCGTGAATGATTATCGAGCGCACAAAATTCTGCCGGCACACCGATCTGATCCGGCGGCTGCGGTCGCCGGTGCGCCGGAGTGCGATGC
>DPAW01000270.1:0-1187 GCA_003517285.1 Verrucomicrobiales bacterium | reverse complement strand
TCCGGCCACACACATGGTGGCCAGTTTTTCCCGTGGAATTTTGTTGTAGGCCGATTTCATCCCTTCTATCGCGGCCTAAATGCCTGGCAAAAAGGCTGGGTGTATGTGAACCCCGGTACAGGTTATTGGGGGCCGCCCATGCGGATCGGCGTGGAATCGGAAATCACTTTGCTAATCCTGAAGCAAAAGACTGACCGTAGCTGATCGCACGGGCTAGATTGGTGTCTGCGGAGGGATTGTCCTAATGAGTACAATTCAATCGCGATATCCGAATGATTCTCGCCTAAAGAGTTACGACTTTGTGTTCGGCGTTTGATTGCAGGGCGGCCTGCCACAGCTCGTGGCTGGCCACCGCTTCCTCCACCATCGCGCAGCCAAAACGATCGCCCAAGGCTCCGGCGCGTTCGGCGGCAAAGGCAGCCCACATCTGCAGATTGTAATCCGGAAAACCCGCCTCGAAGATGCCGCCGGTCATCACCGGGAAAGTCATGGCGTGGCCGAGATTCAGGCGGTTCCAGCTCTGCCCGTTTTGGTAGTCGAACAGGAAAATCGAGTTGGCGTCCGCCGTGTTAAAGCGCACGCCGCCTTCGGTGCCAAGCGCCTCGAAGTACCACGAGTTGGTTTGGCCCGGTGCCATGCGCTTCTGTTCCAGCCGCAACGGCACAAGGTCACCATCGATTTCCACATCGCAATTCAAGGTTGCATTGTCCCATGTATCGCAAGTGGATTGGCCGCCCTGTCCGTCGGGGCGTTCGGGATAACCCTTTTGCAACTGCGCAAATACGCGCTGCGGTTTCCAGCCGAGTCGAAAGGGGATGTGGACGGTATGCAAGCCGAGATCGCCCATCACGCCGATCTCACCGCAGGTGGTGGACTGGCGTTTCCAGTTGGCGGCCTTGGTGGGGTCGAGATCGCTGCTGTGCAGAAAACCAGCCCGCACCTCGAGCACACGGCCCAACGCGCCAGATTGCACATACTGAAACGCACGCTGTGCGCCGGGAGCAAAAGGGAATTCCGAACTGCATCGCACAAATCGCCCGCTGGCTTCAGCGGCCTCACGAATACGCCGGGCGGCGGCAAGGTCGATGCCAAAGGGTTTCTCGGCGAGCAGATCCTTGCCTGCCGTGAGCACATCGCAATACAGCGCCTCATGCAAATGATGTGGCACGGCGACATAGACCGCATCC
>DPAW01000309.1 GCA_003517285.1 Verrucomicrobiales bacterium | reverse complement strand
TGAATCACGTTGTGCTCGGCGCGCGTGATGGTCCACGTCTCGCCGATCGGCGTGCAACCCTGAGAAATCACACTGCGCAACGCCACGCCGCCACCCACGCTAAGCGCCACACCGCCGTCCTCGTACACGTCGCCATTCAAATAAATCTGCGTCCGCTGCGCGCGATGTTCGCCACTGGCCAGGCCACCGAGGATGGGAGCATCGGGCCAGGCGGAATTCCATTGGTTGAGCCATTGTTCGCCGTGCAAATGGAACGGATCAGCAAAAACCAGCCATCCGTTGCTGTCCTGCACGCCGGTTTCCTCCGGCCAAAACCCCTCCGCCTCACCCTGCTCCACTTGCGCCTGCGTAAAACGGATGGCGTTCAATTCGGCTTCCGGCAAATGATACAACGACAGCACAAGGCCCGGTTCATTTTCCAGTTCCTGCGCATTGGCGATCAGACTGCCGCTGGAGCAACCGAGCAACAGTGGGATACGTGCGTGCACGCGAAGGATTTCCAGCAACTCCGTGGCATGCCCAAAAAATTGCGGTGTGGTGAAGACCAGCCCTAGCGAGACTTCCTCGGCCGGAAACTGCTTGCGCACCTCGGTCGCCCACGCCTCAAGCGCATCGACCTGAAACGGGCCGTCGAAGTGGGCAGCAACGGAATGGCTGGTGCTCATGATGCGGCTAGGGTTTGCCGATGTTCTCGATGCGGACGATTGGGGTATCGACATTTTTGCCCCAGCCAGTGCCACACCCAATGGCGTATCGGTAGACCAGCAGGGAAACAGTTTGGGTTCGCATGACAAAATTATTCGGCGGGTTCCGCAGCCTCGGCCGGGGTGGCCTCGTCTTCGTTAGACTCTTCCTCTTCCGGCTCCACGCCGTTCTTTTTGTCCATGATCTGTTTGACGATCAACTCGCAAAGCTCCGGCTTGTCCGACAGCGTGCGTTGCGCTGCCGCCACACCTTGCCCGATCAGCTCGCCATCGTGCTGAATCCATGCGCCCTTCTTGCCGAGCACGCCAAACCGCAGGCCGGCGTCGATGATGCTGCCTTCTCGGTTGATGCCCTGGTTGTACATGATGTCAAACTCCGCCTCGGCAAACGGCGGCGCCACTTTATTTTTGACGATCTTCGTCTTCACATGGTTGCCGATCACTTGTCCGGTCGAATCCTTGATCGCTTCGCGTCGGCGAATATCGATTCGCACACTCGCGTAAAACTTCAGTGCCTTACCGCCCGGCGTCGTTTCCGGACTACCGAACATCACACCCACTTTCTCACGCAGTTGGTTAGTGAAAATACAGGTCGTCTTAGCCTTATTCAAAATCGCCGCCAACTTCCGCAGCGCCTGACTCATCAACCGCGCCTGCATGCCCATCGTGGCCATGCCCATGTCGCCCTCCAGCTCGGCCTTGGGCACGAGCGCCGCCACGGAGTCCACCACGATCACGTCCAAGGAATTGGAGCGCGCCAAGGTTTCGCAAATGGTCAGGGCCTCCTCGCCGCTATCCGGCTGAGACACCAGCAGGTCATCGAGGTTCACGCCCAGCTTGCGAGCGTACTGCGGGTCGAGCGCGTGCTCCGCATCAATGAAGGAGCAGACGCCCCCGGCCTTTTGGGCATTGGCAATTACGTGCAGCATTACCGTGGTTTTGCCGGAAGATTCCGGTCCGTAAATTTCAATGATGCGCCCCTTGGGTACGCCGCCGATGCCGAGGGCCAGGTCGAGTGAGAGGGATCCGGTGGAGATGCCCTCGATGCTGGACTGCGCATTTGCATCGCCCAACCGCATGATGCTGCCTTCACCGAAGGTCTTGGTGATCTGCGCGAGCGCGCTGTCGAGATTGGCCTGGCGGGCATCTTCGCCCCCGGCGGATTTCTTAGCTTTCTTTTCTGCCATGATATGTTGTCTCCTGCTTGAGAAGCTCGCGGAATTGTTATGATGCGCCTCGGTGGCGCGCCCCGCAAGTCCATGTTGTTCTTTTTAGTTTCGGTAAAATCAGTTGTAGCCGACCGCCGGCCTTCGTATCTTCACGGCCATGTTTTCACACGTCGTCATTTTCTGGACCAAACCCGATGTGCCCGATGCCACCGAGAAACTGCTGGCCGGCGCCGAGCAATACCTCAAGCCCTGCCCGGGCGTGCTGCATTATCACTGTGGGAAAATGGTCTCCAGCCACCGTGATGTGGTTGATCAATCCTACCAGGTTGCACTGAACCTCGTGTTTGAGGACAAAGCCGCGCAGGACGCCTATCAGGAGCACCCGTTGCACGTGGACTTTGTGGAAAAAGTCTTCAAACCCTGCTGCGAACGCGTAGTGGTCTACGATTTCGAGGACTAAAAACCGCTTGCCAAAAGCAGCCGGTTCCGAAAGACTAACGCTTTCACGGACGCGAGTGTAGCTCAATTGGTAGAGCATCTGCTTGCCATGCAGAAGGTCGTGGGTTCGAAGCCCATCACTCGCTCCATTTTCTTTTGGATTTCCTCCAGTTGAAATCATCTGAGGGGAATCTTAAAGATGCATGTTAGACATTTGTTGTCCTACATCATTTAAAACCTGCTTTTTTCCCTTATTCGTGTTTAATTTCACATCGTGAGTTTGACGAATGAACAAATCGAGGAACAGATGCTGCAGTTTGCTCAGGCTCTGGAGAAAATGAGTGAGCTCACCGCCGCCGCCATTGAGGAACGGGATCAAAAGATTGCCGATTTGACTGACCGGATCCAGGCACTCGAGAAACCAGCAGACTAACCTCACTTCAAGCTGGTGCTTTCCGGGTCTGGCGTTAACCTGACCTCATGAGCACCTTTCGCCGATGGGAAGCCAAGATGCTCCCTGGTGTCTGGAAAGACTCCGTGAATGTGGAGCTCGAAAAACACAGCCTTCAAGGCTGGGAGCTGGTCGCCGTGTTACCCGGTAAGGAAGACCGCCGTGAGCTGTACTTCAAACGCCCCTACCGCCCAGCGCCACCACCGGAGGAACGCCGCGAAGCTCCGACCTTCAAGTTTACTCAGGATTTAAAGGACGCCTTCAAGGAGGGTTTGGAGGAGGATTAATCCCCCTGTAACCTCCTGGGCTTACGATGCGTATTCTCGTTTGAAATTGCCTTTCGGGGCTTTTCGACGCATTTTGAACGACACTCTTTAACTATGAAAAACATCATTGTTACCACCCTCGCCTTCGCCGGACTGGCGTTTCACGCCACAGCGGAGGGTCTGAATATCAAGCAAGTGCCCGCCAGTGCCCAGTGGGTTATTCATATGGATTTCGATGGCTTCAAAACCAGCGAACTGGGCAAGTTTGCCATGAAGCAAATGGATGAACATGCCGGTGCCATTGATGCCCTTTCGGCAATGCTAAAATTTGATCCACGGGAGGATTTGGCTGATGTAACGGCTTTCGGACATGTGGATGCAGAGCAACCCGATGAAAACGGCGTGGCACTCATTCGTGGTAAGTTCGATCAAGAACACCTGCT
>DPAW01000307.1:1412-9679 GCA_003517285.1 Verrucomicrobiales bacterium | reverse complement strand
AGTTTTTGTTCCAACTCCATTTGCGGGCCGAGCCGGGCGGTGATCATGAGCGGCAAGCACAGCCACAAGAATGGGTTCATGAATAACGGCAACACCTTTAACTGGAACCAGCAAATTTTCCCGAAGCTGCTCCAGAAAGCGGGCTATCAAACGGCCATTTACGGTAAGAGCCATCTCAAGGGTAATCCGCAGGGGTTTGATGACTGGAAGGTACTGCCGGGGCAGGGGCTATACTACAATCCGGATTTCTTTACCCCCGAGGGCAAGGTGCGCATCGACGGCCACGCGACGGATGTGGTGACAGATCTCGCGGTGGATTGGCTGAAGAAGAAGCGGTCTGATGACAAGCCCTTCATGCTCATGGTGCAGCACAAGGCACCGCACCGCGCTTGGATGCCGGCGTTGCGCCATCTGAAGCTCTATAACGATATTGACATCCCCGAGCCCGCCACGCTTTTTGACAACTATAAGGACAACGCCCCCGGCGCACGGCATCAGGAGATGGAAATTGATCGGCACATGGACCCGAACTACGACCTGTTTGTGGATCTCACTGCCGACTTTGCCGGTACGCCGATTCAAAAGCGGCAAGACCGCTCCGCTCGTGGCAATATGACTCGGATGACCGAGGCGCAAATGAAAGCGTGGCGTGCTCATTATGGTCCGCGTGATGAGGCTTTCCACAAGGCCCAACTCAAGGGCAAGGATCTTGTTCGCTGGAAATTCCAGCGCTACGCGAAAAATTATCTACGCTGCGTGAAGGGCGTGGACGAAAGCGTCGGCCGCCTGCGCGCCACGCTTCAGGAACTGGATCTCGACGACAACACCGTCGTCATCTACAGCTCTGATCAGGGCTTTTACATCGGCGACCACGGCTGGTACGACAAACGCTGGATGTACGAGGAATCGCTGAAGATGCCCTTCATTGTCAGCTGGCCGGGCGTCACCAAGCCGGGCTCACGCGATCATCATCTCATCCAGAACATCGACTATGCCGAGACTTTCTTGGAGATCGCCGGTGCCAAGATTCCCAGCGATATGCAGGGCCGTTCTCTCGTGCCGTTGCTTAAGGGGCAAAGCCCCAATGACTGGCGCGCTAGCATTTACTATCATTACTATGAGTACCCCAGCTTCCACATGGTGCCCCGCCATTACGGCATCCGTACCGAGCGCTTCAAGCTGATGCACTTCTACCGCTTCGGGAACGAGTGGGAAATGTACGATCTGCAGAAGGATCCCGATGAGCTGACCAATCTGTATGGTCAACCCGGCCAGGCCAAGCTCACCGCCGATCTCAAGAAACAACTCTACGCCCTCCAGAAACACTACGGCGACGAAAGCGACCTGAGCGAGATGCCCAAGGAGTGGAAAGACAAGGTCCGGCCGGGTACGGCGCAAAAATAAGCGGTCAGCTCACGCCGTTCACTACATTATCCAGGCGCTTGCCTCGGATCGCCTGCTTGGCGATGCGGGCGGAGGTGGTGCGCATCTCGATCATCCCTTCGCGACTGCAAAATGCCGCGTGACAGGTGGCAATGAGATTCGGCGTGCGGGCCTCGGCCTTGGTCTTGAGCGGTTCGTCCTCAATTACATCCAGCCCCGCGCCGGCGATGACGCCCTGTTTTAACGCCGCCAGCACCGCCCTCTTTTTCACGATGCCGCCGCGCGCGGTGTTCACGAGATAGGCGGTGGATTTCATGTGGGTCAGCTCCGGTTCCGCAATTAAATGATGCGTCTGGTCATTGAGCGGACAGTGAATGGACACCACGTCGGATTGTTTCAGCAGTTTGGCCAACGAATCCACGCGCTCGATGTCGACCGCCTTATGGACGCCGCTGGGCAGGTACGGGTCGTAAAACATCACACGAAAGCCCAGCGCCTTGGCGCGCAATGCCGCCGCGGTGCCGATGCGGCCAAGCCCAATCACGCCAAATGTCAGCGTGCTGGTGCGGCGCAGCTGGTCCTTGGCCACCAGCCTCCACCCGGGCCGCTTGGCCTCGGCATTCAGCGGAAAGAGCTGCCGCGTGAGCGCCAGCGTCAACGCGATGGCATGATCCGCCACCTCCTCCGTTCCATAATCCGGCACATTGCAAACGGGAATCTCTCGCGCCGCCGCGGCGGCGATGTCGACGGAATCAAACCCCACGCCATTGCGGATCAGGGCCCGGCAACGTTTCAGTCGGTCCAGCGTGTGTTCGGTGATCAGCGTGTTCTGCCAGACAATCAGCGCGTCGGCACCCAGTATTTCCGGTGTAAAATCCGCTTCAGTATCGATTAGGTAATACTTCGTGCGCACGCTCTGGCCGAGCACCTTGGCCTCGAGATCCACGCCGCTGTTGCTGGCGGGCGCGGTTTTCCAATCGAGCACCGCCACCAGAGGTTTGCGTTTGGCCGCCGGCATTATTTCCCTTTGCGCAGCTCAATCATCGTTTTGCCAAACGCCCGGCCGATGCGGGTGAAGGTGATGGTGCTGCCGAGGTAGTGATAGGGGAAATCCGATCCGAGCTTTTGCCATTGCTCAAAGTTTTTCCGCCAATTCGGAAAGGCTTCGTTGGCCGCCTTGTCCCAGTAGATGTCCGTGGGGATGGCTTTCACGTTGCCTTTGAAATCGGCGACGTCGTTCATGGAAGCCTGTGCGGCCTTGACGATCGCCATATTGCCCTGCGCTTCTTTAAACCCGTTCTGGCCCATGAGGCCGATGACGACCGGGAGGTTAGGCGCCTTCAGGTCTTTGCGCACATCGCGAATGAGGTTTTCCATGTTCTTCGCGTACTGCGGCGGGAAGGGGCCGTACATATCGTTCCAACCCTGGAACCACACGAAGCCGGCCAGCTCGTAGCCGCGTCCGTCGTAATCCGGGAAGCGCTGCTTCAGTTCCTTCAGATTCACGGCGATCTCCTCCATCATTAGCCGATAAAAATGGCCCTGACTGTCGATCACCTGTTTGCGGAATTCTTCGCTTTTTTCCTTTAGGATCATTTCCTTGGTCACCTTAAGCTGCGCTTCGATGTCCTTGCGCGTGACCTTCGGATTTTCCTTCTTGGCCTTGTTCATGGCGTCGCGCACGAGGTTGTTGTAGTCGCGGTTCACCATATTGTTGACCGCTTCATCCAGCTCCTCTTTGGGGGGCAACCCCGAGCTGGGCGGTCGGAAATCGCGCCCAATGCTCTTGCCGCCCCAGGCGGTTTTGATGATCAACACCGGCTCCTCGTAGTGATCGCCCACCACATGGCCGAACTCCAGCTCCGGTCCGATACGTCCGGGCGAGCCAAAGCCCACTGTCAGTCGGCCGCGCCGGTTCAGAAAATTGATCCACACATCCTCGCGCTCGATATATTTTCCATTCTTATGAAAGTGCGCAAAAAATTCCTTGGTCTCGGGCGCGTGGATCTGATGGTTCAATAACGGATCCACCTTGCCCTTGCCTTCCATGTTCGATTGACCGGCGAGGATGAAGACCTTGACCGGTTTCTTGTCCGCCGCCTGCGCGCTTATGGCAGCCAATAGTATGAGTGTGCAGAGGATGTTTTTCATAAAATTCAAATTAAGCCAGCAGCTCGCGGATCACGTGACCGTGGACGTTGGTGAGGCGGCGTTGGATGCCGTTGTGGTAGAAGGTGAGCCGTTCGTGGTCCATGCCGAGGAGGTGCAGGACGGTGGCGTGGAAATCATACCAGTGCACGCGATTGTCGGTTGTTTTCCAGCCGATCTCGTCCGTGCTGCCGTACGCGGTACCACCTTTCACGCCGCCGCCGGCCATCCAGAGGCTGAAGCCGTACATGTTATGGTCGCGCCCGGTGCCGAGCTGGTTGTCGCCGGTCTGGGTGAAGGGCGTGCGGCCGAATTCGCTGGTGAATAGGATCAGCGTGTCTTCGAGCATGCCGCGTTGCTTGAGGTCCTTGATCAGGGCGGCAACGGGTTGGTCAATACGCACGGCTTCGCGGTTGTGGTTGCGGCGCATGTCCTCGTGGCCGTCCCAGTTGATGCGCGGGGAACCGAACGAGCCGCCGGAGATGAGCTGTACAAAGCGCACGCCCTTTTCGAGGAGGCGACGCGTCATCAGGCAGTTGCGGCCGAAATCCTTGGTTTCATTTTTGTTGAGGCCGTAGTTCTCGCGCGTGGCGGCCGTCTCGCGATTCAGGTCAGCCACTTCAGGAATAGCCAGCTGCATGCGGGCGGCCAGTTCGTGGCTTTTCATACGGGCAACAAGCGCATCTTCCGCACCGAATGTCGCCTGATCACTTCGGTTCAGGGCCTCTAGTAATTGACGGCTGGCGGCCTCAGTGTCGGCGGCGATCGGCTGGGCGGGCTGAAGATCGGGGATGATCGCGTCGCCATTGCCAAAGGCCACGCCCTGATGGGCGGAGGGCAGGAAGCCGTTGGACCAGTTGATTGTGCCACCGGCGGGATAGCCGCGTGCGTCCGGAAAAACCACGTAGGTCGGCAGGTTATCCGTTTCCGATCCCAATCCGTACGACACCCATGAGCCCATAACCGGGAAGCCGTTCAGCTGAAAACCGGACAGTTCTTCAAAGGTCGCCGGCGTGTGATTGGCCGAGGTGCCAACCATCGAGCGCACCACTGCCAGTTCATCGGCGCAGGTGGCTAGGTGCGGAAACAAATCCGAAACCCACAGGCCGCTTTGGCCACGCTGCTTGAACGCCCAGTCGTTTTTGCGGATCAAGCCAATCCGGTTGAAAAAGGTCGCGGGCCGTTCCTTGTACTGCAACGGCTTACCGTGAAACTTCGCGAGGTCCGGCTTGTAATCAAACGAATCGATGTGGCTCAAACCGCCCATCAACACCACATGCACCACGCGCTTGGCGGTGGCGGGAAAATGACTGGCCGGCTGTGGGGTCGCCTGTAAGAGACTCGTTAAGGCAGCACCTGTAAGGCCCCACGTGGACCACTCGAGCATCTCGCGGCGGGAAATGGGTGGGGGTGTTTTCGTTGCCCTTAAAGGGTTCAGGATTTTATCCGCAACAAGATCCTGTGGAGGTGGCGCAGCAACTGTTTTTGGATGAGATCGAAATTCCACCTGAAATAACGCGTCGGACCGGTTGGCCCGTCTGTGGATGTTTGGTGAGAGGTTCGTCCTTCATCCATTGCCAATATTCAAATTGAGTTGGCTTTTCCCTCGGGCGTCGAGGAATGGTTTCGTAGACGTAAGTTGGCACGGGCGGCGTGAAGTTATTTGGTTTATTTATCCTCTTTATTAACTTCTTTTGATTCCTCTTCACCGTTCGTTTCTAAAGAATCATCTTTTACATCTTCCCCAACCGATTCTTTTTCTTCAGTGCCGTTCTCGGAGGGAACCTCCGCATCATCACTGGCTATGGCAGATGCCTCATCGGTTACATTGGAACCATCTTTTTTGTCTACTAATTCAGTGCCACTCTCGCAGTTGGCGCATTGCTCACACTCCTCGGCGGCTTTATCAGTTTCTACGCCTACTTGACTAACGAGTGCTTCCCCGCAGGCTGTAAATAATGCGACTGCTATAATGGTTACTCCTAAAGAATTCATAAAATATAACATGGTGGGCAAATATTCTCACAATTTTGGAAAATCGCAACCAATCAATCGCATTAAAAAATCTCTAGAGAATTTAGAATACAAACCTTAAGAGGGAACGCTCAAGTCAGATACAAAATGGAGATATGGAGAATGCCGAAACTGGAACCAGTTTTCGCGTCCTTTGAGAGGGTATATTGGGTGGCAATTTCCTCGAATTTAAGGTGTATCAAGATGCCGCCTTTTACAAAATCAGTGCGTAGTCGGGACAAGATCAGGCTGTCTAATACGGGGCGGAAGGGTAATATTATTCAGCCGAAACTTCGATCCACAAAACCTTTCCGCCGTCGATTTCAGCAGTGAGGGTCAAGGGCCGGCAGCACACTTCGCAATCACTAATGACGGTCTGTATGCCATCCGTTTCGTCTAAAGCTACTGCTGTACGTTGCCCGCAAAAACAGCACTGCACATCGGTACCATACATCACACCTTAACCCTACTTCACCTCGCCGGAATTTCCAGCACAAGCTTGGTGGGCTTTTTTATTTTTTGAACTTATCAAATAATTCATTACCTCCATATGCATAAACCGCAAACACAGTCGGAAGAAACCACATCATGGCAGGTTTCTCTTCCATAAAAAAAGAGTAATCACCGCGAAAAAAACTGCCATTACACCCGAAATAATTCTCAAAAACATGACGTGACCCTACGCCGCCTCTTTCAAAACCCAAGCGCAAACAAATGGAGACTTCACCGTGTCACTGGCGCGTATTTCGAGGGGTTCTTTGGTAGGAATTTCTGCGGTCATTCAATTTGTGCTGAATCTTCGGGTTCAGCGTCACCCATCTACTCTTGCCAGCCGAAGCTGACCCGCTAGATTCGCCGCATGGGATATTGGCAATGCCCAAGGTGCGGGTCGCACAAAGTTTTCCAAGGCACTGAAGTGGTTGGGTCAAGCGGTGGTGCTGTGAGCATGGTGAACGAGCACGGATTCTCTCTGTCTCGCAATACAGGGATGCAGACCAAGCAGGTGCAGGTCATTAAGTGCAAGGCTTGCGGCGAGATTTTGAGTGAGGAGCACAACTACCACTACACAGCGGAGGAGCTTGCTGAATTGAAAGCCTTAAGAAAGTGGAGTGTGGGCCCCCAAATTTTTCGCGGTATCATGATGTTTTTAATTTTGTTTTGCGGGGCGGGTTCTGTGTTTTGTTTTTGCTTTGGCTTTTCTGATAATGGCGGAACAGAAGCACAAATCAAATTTTTTGCCGCGAGTGGTTTTTTCGCGGGAATGACGTGGTTAACAGTCTCGAGATTCGGAAAACTTTAGCTCCTCATCGCCACTCATCCACGAACCAAGCAAAGATACGTGCCCGTTCGCTTGTTCTAATCTTATTGAGAGCAGGGAATAAATGTCCGGCTTTAGGCCGACTTTCTAAAACGGATCGAAGTGCGGGCCCTATCGTGTGGTGAACCGGCCTCGTCGTAGTTTCTTGGGTTGTGGTTTTGGTTGCAACCGCCCATTTTCGGGGCGCGAGAATTAAGAATAAACCGGTATAAAAATGCTTAAACGATTTTGCGTCGTCTACCTTACGTACAGAAAAGCGTTGGTATTAAGCAGTACACGGCAATAAGCTGCCATGCCGTGATTTTTCACGAAATCAACAGCCAAAGCCATTTCCTTGGGAGAAACTGCCCTGCTAAGTGCAAGTTCGTGAGCCAGTATTAGCTGTGACTTGATATCTTCACCAGCCTCAGTGGAGAGACGATCAGCAAACATAATGGATTGACTGAGCACAAAGCGATTATTCATCAGCGCAAGGGATTGCAGCGGCGTGGTGGTGGAGGCGCGGTCCGGAGCGAGAGCAGAGGAGTCGGGACAGTCAAAGGTGTCCAACAGATTCCGCCGGGCGCCGCGCGGACTGAAGCGGTAGATGGTGCGGCGGAACTGCTCCGGTTTATCCTGCGCGATGATGTCGTAAAAATTGCTGCCCTTGAACGAGTACGCGCGCACATCGCGATAGCCCACACCGCCAAGTTGCCGGTCGATTTTGCCGGAGGCCACGAGCATGGTGTCGCGCATTTCCTCGGCGGCCAACCGGCGCGGGCTCATGCGCCAAAGCAGGCGGTTGCTGGCATCCACGGCCATGGCGTCGAGTTGGGGGCGCGAATCCTGCCGGTAGGTAGCGGAGGTGACGATGTAGCGATGCAACGACTTGAGGCTCCATTTTTGATCGGCAAAATAGGTGGCCAGATGATCGAGCAGGGCGGGGTGCGACGGCCGCGTGCCGCTGAAGCCGAAATCGTTGGGCGTGTTCACGAGGCCCGCGCCGAAGTGATAATGCCAAACGCGATTGGCCATCACGCGGCCGAAGAGAGGGTTGTCCGTATGCGTGATCCATTCGGCGAGCTTGGCGCGGCGCTGGGCGTCGGGCGCATTGTCGGTCAGGCCGAAGTCGGCGGACAAGCTCTTGATGGCCGGGATGCCCGCGGGCGCCACGGCGCCGATCGGCCTGAGCACATTGCCGCGGTCTAGAATCTGCATGACGCCCGGGTTGCGCGCTAGAACCGTGTAAACCTTCTCAGCTTGAGGGCCCTTGGCGGTTATGGCTTGGATCGCCTTGCGCACGGTGGCGAGTTGGTGGGAGTGTTGGGCGCGCGCTTCGCGTTGCTCCGGCGTTAGAGCCTTGGAGACCTCGGCTTCGCTGATGGTGATCGTGCCCACCCCGGCCGAAGCGGCGACTTCCTCCGCC
>DPAW01000307.1:0-1028 GCA_003517285.1 Verrucomicrobiales bacterium | reverse complement strand
CCGGCGGTCGTGCCGTGGCGGATACCAAAGGCGAGGTGCGCATTGTTCTCGGCGTGATTTTGGAATCCGGTCTGGTACGCCTTGCCGTACAACTTGCCGTTGCGATAACCGGTGATGGTGCCGTCTGCCTGATACACGATCGCGAACTGCACGGCCTGCTGGTCGGCTTCGGTTTCCTCCGAGCCGGCGAAGGATTTGGTGCGCGTGAACCCGTTGCTGCCGGCCATCCAGCGCTTGGGTTCGCGTTCGCCGAAGACAATGCTGTCAAACACCACGCCGTTGTTATCCTGCAACGTGATCGCGCCGCCGCCGCGTTGGTTGAGATCCTTCAGTTTTACCCACACCTCCAGTGTCTTCTCGGTCACCGTAATGGGTAACGGCTCGGTGATCGCCCAGCCGCCGCCGTCGAGCACCAAGCCTTCGTTCGTTTGCTTGGCGGACCCTTTCAAGGTCACCGGCAGTTTGCCGTGGGCGTCATTCAGGCCAGCGGCAAAATTCCACGCGGCTGAGGGCTTGGGTGGCGGCGGACCTTTGGGGCCGGCCTTTTGTGCGGCCTTAAGAAGGCGTTCGCGCACGGGACCTTCCACCGCAGCAATGGCCTTCAGCCAATGAGCCTCTTCCGTGCGTAGGGCATTCAGCTGGGCGGCATCCTCGCCGTTCACCATGCCGCGCAAATCACGTTCGCCGGGATTCACACCTGCTAGGGCGGCGGCCATCGCGTAGTAGTCCTTTTGCGAAATGGGATCAAACTTGTGATCGTGACACCGCGCGCAGTTCAGCGTCAGGCCGAGAAACGTTTGCCCAACCATGCCGACGAGATCCTCTATCTCATCCTGCCGCATCGTCTTGCGCATGGTATCGTTGTTTGGGCGGGTGGTGTTGTGCGGGCCGGTGACGAGGCAGGCAATGGCAATCACGCCGTCGGCCGAGCCGGGCTCCAGCACGTCGCCAGCGATCTGCATTTTCACAAACCGATCGTAGGGTAGATCGGAGTTCAGTGCGCGGATCACCCAGTTGCGGTACGGCCA
>DPAW01000267.1 GCA_003517285.1 Verrucomicrobiales bacterium | reverse complement strand
TTTTTTCAAAAAACCTCGGACTCGCGTTTTTCGGCTAAAAATGGCTCAATTCCCGTCCGTGAGCGGCGAAAATCCATCGAAACCACTGGAAACAGAGGATTTTGACTTCGATCTGCCTTCCGAGCTCATAGCCCAGCACCCTGCCCCGACGCGTGATGGATCGCGTTTACTGGTGGCCGATCGCCACACCGGCACCCGTTCGCACCAACATTTTTCCGATTTGCCGCAACTCCTCCGAGCCGGTGATGTGTTGGTGATGAACAATTCCCGCGTCATCCCCGCTCGGTTGCGCGGCCAAAAAATTGGAGGCGAAGCGACCGCCGAATTATTGCTCGTGGAGCCTGCCGAAGACCAAACCTGGTGGAGCCTCATTCGCCCCGGCAAACGGCTTCCGCCCGGCACGCGCATTGCCCTCGCCGATCGTCACGGTCAACCCACGCCCTTGATCGCCGAGGTGCTGGAAAAAAATGACGCCGGCCACGCGCGTATTCGCTTTGACGGCACGGAGGATCTACTGAACGCCCTCGACTCGCTCGGCGAAATGCCGTTGCCGCCTTACATCCGACGCGAAGCCTTTGGCCAATCCGCGGACGACACTGAGCGGTATCAAACTGTCTATGCCGATCCCGCTGGCTCCATCGCCGCCCCTACCGCCGGGCTTCATTTCACCGAACCGTTGCTGGACCAAATCCGATCGTTGGGCGTTGAAACCCACACCGTCACCCTGCATGTCGGGCTCGGCACCTTTGCCCCGGTGAAAGCGGAGGCTTTGGAAGAGCATGCCATGCACACCGAACGCTACACGCTACCTACCGCCACCGCCGAGGCCATCAACCGCGCCAAGGCTGAAGGTCGTCGTGTCATTGCCGTAGGCACCACCACCGTGCGCGTGTTGGAAAGTGTCGCCAAACAATCCCTCCCGCTTACTACCACCAGCGGCAACACGGCCATTTTCATTTATCCGCCGCGCCCGTTTGCGGTGGTGGATGCATTGATCACCAATTTCCATTTGCCTCAATCCACCCTACTTATGCTCGTGAGCGCCTTTGCCTCTCCGGGGGCATTGGATGGGCGCGAGTGGATGCTCGAAACCTACGCCGAAGCGGTCCGCGAAAAATATCGCTTCTTCAGCTACGGCGATGCGATGCTGATCACATGAAGCGGGCGTTTGTGTTCATCAACATGGCGATGACTGCCGATGGCAAAATCGCCAGCACAAACCGCAAGGTTACCACATTCGGCAGTCGGGCCGACCACCAACGCCTGCTGGAATTACGCGCCAAGGCAGATGCCATACTTACCGGTGCCGGCACGCTCAACGCTCAACCCAACATCACTTTGGGCCCCGCGCCTAAGCAGAAATCCGCGCCGGTGCGAGTCATCGTCAGCGGCAGCGGGCAGGTGAATGCGCAGCACACCATCTTTCGTACACCCGGCGCACCGGTCATCGTGCTGACCAGCGAACGGATTCTTGCCCGCCGGTTCAAGGAACTGAAGCAAGCCGCTGATGCCGTTCATGTCTGCGGCGCCAACAACGTGGATTTCGAGGCCGCCTTTGAATTCCTTCGCGAACATCATGGCGTGAAGCGCGTGCTCTGCGAAGGCGGCGGCCGGCTCAATGATTCCCTGCTCCGCGCCGGAGTGGTGGATGAGGTGAACCTCACGATCTGCCCGCTGATTCTGGGCGGCCAGGATGCGCCGACCATTGCCGACGGCATTGGTTTTGGTCAGCTGGATGATGCCGCGCAGTTCAAGCTGCACACCCGCAAACAGGTGTCAGACGAAATGTTCCTGACCTACCGCGCTGTGAGAAACTCACAACGCGCCTAGCTCCACCTGCTGCACGGCATGCGAGGGTCCACCGAGAAACCGGCCGGCCATGTCGCGCACACGCTCCATCTCGTCGGTCACATGGATCCGCACACTCCCTTTTCCTTCGGTGGCCAATAGATTATGCCATTGCAATTCCTGCTGCACAAATGCCGCGCACGTCTCGGCGGAATCCACCAAGGCCACCTCCGGGCCGGCCACGCGCACGATGGATTCCTTGAGCAACGGATAATGCGTGCACCCCAGCACCAGCGTATCCACGCCGCCAGCCAGCATGGGCGCCAGATATTCCCGCAACACGGCATCGGTCACCTCATGATCCAGCCACCCTTCCTCCACTAACGGCGCAAGCAACGGACACGCCTGACTGGTGACGCGCAATTCACGATTCAGCTCGCCCACCAACCGCTCATACGCGCCACTGCGAATGGTGGCCTGCGTACCGATCACGCCAATGTGCCCGTTGCGCGTGGCTTTGTTGGCGGCGATGGCCCCAGGCAAAATCACGCCGAAGGTGGGCAACGAAAAGCGTTCGCCCAATTCAGGTAACGCACTGGCACTGGCGCTGTTGCACGCCACCACCAACGCCTTGACGCCTTGCGCCACCAGAAAGGCGGCATCTTCGCAAGCAAAGCGCGTCACCGTTTCCGCGCTTTTGGTGCCGTACGGCACGCGAGCTGTGTCACCCAGATAGATGATCTGTTCGTTCGGAAACAGCCGCTGCATCTGCTGTACCACGGTCAATCCGCCGATCCCGGAATCAAAAACTCCAATAGGCTGGGCGGCAGGATTCATGGCCGTGAATGCTGCCGTCGCCCAACGGCCCGGCACAAGGCAAATGCCTTCACAACCGGCGTGACGGATGCCAAGGCTTGACCGGCGATTGCCGCTTCCTTAAATTGCTTCGCCTTAACCCCACTGGCCGGGCTTTTTGAGCTATGACTATGAGCGAATCTGCAAATTCCATCGACAAGGGCATGGCAGCCGTCGTGGCCGCGGAGACTAACCTCAGCGATGTCCGTGGTGAGATCGGTGAACTGATCTATTGCGGCTACAACATCAACGACCTCGCCGAGAAGGCGACCTTCGAGGAAGTGGTGCACCTGCTGCATCGCGGCCATTTGCCCGACGCCGACGAACTTGCCGCGCTCAAGGCAGAATTCTGCGCCAGCCGCAACCTGCCCGGAGGCGTGATTGATGTGCTCAAGGCCCTGCCGAAAGACACCTCTCCGATGCACGCCCTCCGCACCGGTGTCAGTGCTCTGGGCTGCTTTGATTCCGAGGCCGAGACACAGGACGACCTTGAGGCGGTCCGGAAGAAATCCATTCAGATCATCGCACAAGTGCCGGTGATCGTTGCCACCTTCCATCGCCTGCGCCAGGGCAAGGAGATTTTGGAGTCGGACAACAGCCTCGGCGAGGCCGCCAATTTCATCTGGCTCATCACCGGCAATAAACCCAGTGAAGACATGGAACGCACGATGGACATCTGCTACATCCTCCATGCCGACCACGGGTTCAACGCCTCCACCTTCAGCGGCCGTGTCACCATCGCCACCTTGAGCGATGTATACAGCGCAGTCACCAGTGCCATCGGCACGCTCAAGGGCCCCTTGCATGGCGGAGCCAATGAAGGTGTCATCAAAATGCTGCAGGAGATTGGCGACCTTGAGAAGGTCGATGCTTATGTGGATGATTGCCTCGCCAACAAGCGCCGCATTATGGGCATTGGGCATCGCGTCTATCGCGTGCTGGATCCCCGCGCGCCGCACCTCAAGCGCATGGCCCAGAAACTCACCAAGGAACTCGGTGAGCCGAAATGGATTCAAATGAGCGAACGCATCGCTGAGTTG
>DPAW01000200.1 GCA_003517285.1 Verrucomicrobiales bacterium | reverse complement strand
CCGCGCAAAGTTCAAGGTGCTCGGCGCGCAGGGAAACGATTTCTGCCCGGCCGTCATCGTGGTTTTGCGTTCGGCGGGATAAATGGACTCAGGCACTTCCTCGCCATACCGCGCGGCAAGGTGCGGCTTGTAATCGAATAGATCCATTTGAGCCGGGCCTCCGGACTGAAAGAGATAGATCACGCGCTTCACCTTGGGGTCAAAATGCGGAAGGTCCTGCAGTCCACCGATGCGATTGCGGTGTTCGGCGGCCACGTTGCGCGCGTTGAGCAGCGAGCCCAACGCCATCGCACCCAGCCCCAGCGTTCCTCGTTCCAGAAAGGTTCGGCGGGTTTGTTTCGTCAGAATTTCGTTAAGCGGATCCATGATCAGTTCTGCGTGATGGCTTCGTCGAGATTGAGAATGGTGTTCGCCACGAGGGCATAGGCAGCGAGAGTAGTGGGAGAGAGTTTGGCGTCGGCGGGTTTTTCGCCAACTTTCAACAGCTTGGCCGCCTCGGCCGGTTGCGCGGCAAAATCTTTTTCGTAAAATTCCAGATCCGCCTCGAGCAATTTCAACTCGCCCGCGGTAGGTGGCCGGCTGACCACAGTGCGGAACGCCCACGCAATACGCTCGCGCGGCGCGGCATCCTGTCGGAGCATTCGCTCCGCCAAGAACCGCGCGGCTTCCACAAAGGTTTTGTTATTCATCAAAGTCAATGCCTGCAACGGTGTAGTCGTGAGGTCCGTGCGCACAGTGCACACCTCGCGCGCGGCGGCGTTGAAGGTCATCATTGTGGGCGGCGGCACAGTACGGCGCCAGTAGGTGTACATTCCGCGTCGGTACAGCTTGTCACCCTTGTCCTGTTTGTAGCTGGCGTTAGAGATGCTGCGCCAAATGCCTGGAGGCATGTATGGCTTCACCGAGGGTCCGCCGACTTGGCCATTCATTAAACCGCTGGTGAAGAGCGCGGCATCCCGAATGGCATACGGCGTGAGACGCTTGCGCGGACCGCGGGCGAGCAGACGGTTTTCCGGATCGCGCTCATCCGGCACGGCGCTGGCCTGCCGATAGGTGGCACTGGTGACGATGAGTTTATGCATCGCTTTCTGATCCCATTCGCGCCGGATAAATTCGGTGGCCAACCAATCGAGCAAGGCGGGATGACTCGGGTGCTCGCCTTGCACACCGAAATTTTCACTAGTCTTCACCAGACCGAGGCCAAAGTAATGCTGCCACATGCGGTTGACGGTAACGCGCGCGGTGAGCGGATGCGCCGGATCGATCAACCACTGTGCTAGGCCTAAGCGCGTGCGTGGCCACTTGGCGTCCCAAGCGCCGAGCACGGACGGCGTGGCGGGTTGGAGTTTCTCGGCTTTGTCCGGTTGATCGTACATGCCGCGGTTCAACAGATACGTCGGGCGCGGCTGGGCCAATTCGTGCAGGACCATCACCGTATCTGGCGCGCCGGGTTGCGGCCGCGGCACGGAGGTTTGCACCACCTTGATTTTCACCGGATCGGGGGTGACGAATTTCGACTCTGACTCCGTCAAGTCCGGCCAGCTCTTAGGAACCTTGATGAACGGAGGGCTATTGCCGTTGTTCGGTCCAAGCCCGGCCTCGTCAATGTTATTGAAAAATGCGAACAGCCGGTAAAAATCTTTCTGCGCAATCGGATCATATTTATGATCGTGGCAGCGCGAGCACGTCAACGTGAGGCCGAGGAACATCGTGCCCATCGTCTCCACACGATCGGCCACGTATTCCACAATCCATTCGTCCGGAATCGAGCCACCCTCAGAGTTGATGCGGTGGTTGCGGTTGAAGCCCGTAGCCACTTGCGTGAAAAAATTGCGGTCCGGCAACAGGTCGCCCGCCATCTGTTCGGTCACAAACCGATCAAACGGCACATTGTCATTGAGCGCCTTGATCAGCCAATCGCGCCACACCCACATGTAGCGCAGGCG
Organism: Verrucomicrobiales bacterium; assembly: GCA_003517285.1. Taxonomy (GTDB): domain Bacteria; phylum Verrucomicrobiota; class Verrucomicrobiia; order Limisphaerales; family UBA1100; genus UBA1100. Next base: position 604 of record DPAW01000200.1, on the reverse strand, counting down.
ATCGTTTTGGTAGCCGTCCGTATCGGCATACCGCGAAGCCTCCATCCAGCCCAGAGCCATATGCTCGCCATAGCGCGGCGAGGTCAGCAGTCGGTCTACCGCTTTTTCATACGCGTCCGTTGAAGTGTCTTTCAAGAACGCGTCCAGATCCGCAATCGTCGGCGGCAATCCAGTCAGATCGAAGCTCACGCGGCGCAACAGGGTCGCCTTGTCTGCGGACGGTGATGGCTGTCGGCGGGAAGCCTCTAGGCGCGCCAGCACAAAGGCATCAATCGGGTTGTGACCCCACGCGGTGTTTTTCACCTTCGGCAACGCCGGACGTTTGGGAGGCACAAACGCCCAGTGCCGGTCGTCCTCTGGCCAATCGGCGCCGGCCTTTAGCCATTGCACCAGCTTGGCGCGATTAGCCGGGCGCAACACACGGTTGAAATCCGGCGGCGGCATTTGCAAATCTGGGTCAGTGGTCGTCAGGCGCTTGAGCATTTCGCCATCATCGAACACACCTGATCCCAGCGCGGCCGGGCGGTCATCCAGCCGTAGGTTCGCCTTGCGAGCCTTGGCATCGGGGCCGTGGCAGTCATAACAGGCATCCGAAAGGATTGGC
>DPAW01000256.1 GCA_003517285.1 Verrucomicrobiales bacterium | reverse complement strand
GCATTGAACAAAACAAACCGATACCGTGAGTTCACCTGAACTTCCACCTCACCTATCCCTCGACTTACTTGAAAACGTTTACGATCCAGCAGATAAGACACCTGTTTATGCGATCGATTCTTGGCAATTGGAAATCGACTAAGCACGGCCAAATGAATGGCCGGATCCGGCCCCACAACCCAAGCCTCATGCGGATAATCCAACCCCTTGGCCTTCAAACGACCCCGCAATTCAGTCAACGCCGCCCGCCTGCCCATTTCCTGTAACGCAATCACATCGGCATCAATCGCTTCAAGAAACTCCACCACCTTCATTCGCGACGCCTCCGGCTTGGCTTTGCGAGTGCCAAAATCTGCCAGGAAATAATTCTCCACGTTATACGTCACCACCGTGAAGGTTTCCGTGCCGTGCAGCACACACACCGTTACATACAGGGTAAACAACCATCTCCAAAACATGCCCAAGCTTACCCCAAAAAGCATCTAAACGGAAAGACATTTGCCGACACCGGTTTTCGTGGTACGTTCCGCCCCCCCGCTCATGAAAAGCGACAAGCCAACAGAACTAACTGATACCCAGAAGGAACGCGACCATCGCGAACTCCGCATCGACAAGGTAGGTGTGCGCAACCTGCGTTTCCCAATACGCATTCGCGACAAGGCCAATGCCCATCAAGACACAATTGCCACCATCGGCATGTTTGTGGATCTGCCTCATCACTTTAAGGGTACGCACATGAGCCGATTCATCGAAGTACTCAATACCCATGGCAATGTTGTGCACGTGGAAAATATCCCGGAAATCCTGAACGCCATGCAGGAACGTCTCGATGCCAAAACCGCGCATCTAGAGATGGATTTCCCATTTTTTCTTGAAAAAGCCGCTCCCGTCACCGGAAAAACCGGCCTACTCGATTACAACGCCAAGTTTGATGCCACCGCCAGTGGTTCGGAGATTGATTTTGTGCTCGAAGTCCGCACCCAGGTAACCACCTTGTGTCCCTGCTCCAAGGCAATCAGCGTGCACGGCGCCCATAATCAACGTGGCGAAGTCACCGTCCAACTGCGCAGCAGCGAAACAATTTGGATAGAAGACGTCATCGGACTGGCCGAAGCCAGCGCCAGCAGTGAACTCTATTCCCTTCTGAAACGGCCGGATGAAAAACACGTCACAGAGCGAGCCTACGAGAATCCCGTATTTGTGGAGGACTTGGTCCGCAACGTTGCCACTCGCCTAAACGCCCATCCACACGTGACCTGGTACAAAGTGGAGGTTGAAAACTTCGAGAGCATCCACAACCACAACGCCTACGCCTGCATAGAAAAGGGCTAAAAAGCCCGAAATTCATTGGCAAAAAAGATCACTTTTTTGTGGCAATCCGGTAATCTTTTGATAGATTCCCCAACCCTTTTGCGTAAAAACCAATAAACCAGACACTTTTAAATCGTGGCAGCAAAGAAGAAAACAGCGAAAAAGGCGGCCAAAAAAGCCGCACCCAAGGCTGCAAAGAAAGCCGCTCCGAAAGCCAAGAAGGCTGCACCTGCTAAGGCACCTGCCAAGAAGAAGGCCACCAAGAAGAAGGGCAAAAATATTGCCGCCGCTTCCGCTGCCTCCATCCTTGGCATTGCCAGCTCCAAGAAGACCCCCGTCAAGAAACTGCCCAAGGCCAAGGCGCCCGTGTCGAAGATTCGCGTCAAGGCCGAGTGGAAAAAATTCTACGAAGTCCTACTTGAGTTGCGCAATCGCCTCACCCACCAGATGGATGACCTCAAGAAGGAATCCGCTGAGGAAATGAGCAGCTACTCAATGCATATGGCGGATTCCGGTACAGACAATTTTGACCGCGACAACGCACTCAGCCTGCTCTCTTCCGATCAGGATGCCGTTTATGAAATCGATGAAGCCCTGAAGCGCATCGAGAAAAACACCTATGGCGTTTGTGAGCTTACCGGCAAAAAAATCTCCAAAACCCGCCTCACCGCTGTTCCTTGGGCCCGCTACACCGTGGAAGCTCAGGCCCGTTTAGAAAAAGACGGCGCCGTACGGCAACGCAATAAACTTGGCAGCCTCGGCACCATTGATGGCGCCGGTGCAAGCAAAACCACCGTTTCCGAATCCGCTGATTCCGGAGCCAAATCCATCAAGTAATTTAAACCACCATGCCACGCGAAATTGTCATTCTCGAATGCACCGAAGCCAAGGCGGAAGGCAAACCAGTCTCCCGCTACATGAGCACCCGCAACAAAAAGCTCCAAACCGAGCGAGTTGAGAAAAAGAAATACAACCCCAACCTGCGCCGCCACACTCTCCACCGCGAAATCAAGTAACTATGCCCCCTCGCAAAAATAATAACTCCACCACCCGTCGCACACCCCGCCCCAAGCCGGAAGTGGACGTGAACATTGCCGATCTCGAACCCAAAAACGTGGATCTCCTGCGCCGCTATGTCACCGACCAAGGTCGCATCCTGCCACGCAAATACACTGGGTTCCCCGCCAGACATCAGCGCCAGCTCACCCGCGCCATCAAACGCGCGCGTCAAATGCTGTTAATGAAATAATTTTCGAAAGGCCCACTGGAAACCTCCGGTCGGACCTACATTTTCGACGATTTTTGCAAATTGTCTTCAAAAGTGATTTTGGGCACGCTCATTAGAGCATTGCCGCTGAAGTACTAAGGGTCTCGTAATTTTAGGTCGATGAACTGCGACGGCTAAAGTTTGCAACCGCATTTACCAGCGCTTACCTCATCGCGCTGATTAATTTACACCTCATACCTCAAGCATTCGGTGATGATCATTATCACCGTGTCCCTCACCAAATTG
>DPAW01000039.1:1927-3298 GCA_003517285.1 Verrucomicrobiales bacterium | reverse complement strand
CGGTGACGTGGTTCATTCTCGTGCCCGAAACGGAGGCCGCCGATCTGCTGGATTTGCCTGAGGCCCAACTCAACTCAATCATGGCCGATGGCCGGGCCTTGTCGGTCTTCCTGAAAAACGAGCGTAACTTTCCCAAGGTCAATTTCGGCGCGATTGGGAATCTCGTGCCGCAACTGCACCTGCACATCGTCGGCCGAACTCCCGAGGACGCCTGCTGGCCCCAGCCAGTTTGGGGCAACCTGCCTGAAGGCCCAGCCTACACCGAACCCGAGATCGAAACCCTCCGCAATCAACTCATCGAACATTGCGACCTGCAACCGGTTGATTAACACTCCGCGCATGGATCTCCAGCTCACAAACCAAGGCGTGGTGGTGCTCGGCGGCGGCAGCGGGATTGGGCGCGCGATTGCCGCGACGTTTGCGGCGGAAGGCGCGTGCGTGGGCGTGTTCGATCGCAGCCTACGTTGCAGTAAATGGCCAGTGGAATTGGAGGTGGAATATGTGGTGGGCGACATTGCCGATTCCGAGAGTGTGCAATCCGCCGCGAGGCAGTTTGAGGAAACGCTCGGCGGCGTGCGGCATGTGATCTGCGCGGCCGGTATCGGCTCGGGCAAGTTTGGATTTCCATTTTGGAACCTCGAACCGGCGGATTGGCCGCGGGTGCTGGAGGTGAATATCATGGGCATGGTGCATATTGCGCACGCGTTTGCACCGGGCCTGCGCGCGGCGGGCGAGGGGACATTTCTATTTCTCACCTCGGTGGCCGCCCAGACTGGATCGCCCACCGATCCGCCCTATAGCGCGGCCAAGGCGGCGGTCATCAATTTCATGCAAGTCATGGCCAAGGATTTGGCGCCCTTCAACGTGCGCGCCAATTGCCTCTCGCCCGGCATGGTGAAAACACCCCTCAATGAATCGGTCTGGGCCGCCGGCCAGGAGCAACTGCCCCAGGAAGAGCGCCAGAGTTACGAGGACTGGACCGCGGCCAAGATCAAGACTATCGCGCCCCTCGGTCGCTGGCAGCAACCCCCCGAATTCGGCGCCATGGCCGCCTATCTCGCCTCGCCCCACGCCCACAATATTACCGGCCAAACAATTAACATCGACGGCGGCCAAGTGATGCATGCCTAGCCAAATCACTTGCCAAACCCGCCTCTCACAGGGAGAGTCGCCGCCGATTTACTTTTACTATGAGCGAGAAAAAATGTCGTTGGGGTTTCCTGAGTGCCGCCTGGATCGGGATGAAAAACTGGCAATCGGTTGCATTGTCCGGCAATGGCGAGATTGTGGCCGTGGCCAGCCGAGATAAAGCCAAGGCGCAGGCTTGGATCGATGAATGCTCCGCGCATGTTCCGATGCCGTCATCAGCCG
>DPAW01000039.1:0-1558 GCA_003517285.1 Verrucomicrobiales bacterium | reverse complement strand
GACGCGGTTTACATTCCGCTGCCCACCGGTGTACGGTCCGAATGGGTGATCAAGGCCGCGCAAGCCGGCAAGCACGTGATGTGCGAGAAACCCTGCGGCATCGATGTGGCCGAGACTGAGGCGCAACTCGCCGCCTGCAACGAGGCCGGTGTGCAGTTCATGGACGGCGTGATGTTCATGCATAGCAAACGGCTGGATGCGCTGCGCGAGACATTGACCGACGGCAGCATCGGCGAGGTGCGCCGCATTCACTCGGCGTTTAGCTTTAATGGCGGCGACGATTTTGTCTCCGGCAACATCCGCATGCACAGCGACCTCGAGCCGCTCGGCTGTCTGGGCGATCTCGGCTGGTACAATATTCGCTTCAACCTTTGGACCATGGACTACGCCATGCCCAAGGCCGTGAGCGGCCGCATGATTCGTGGCGCTTCACGTGGCGACAGCCCCGATCAGGTACCCGTGGAATTTTCCGGTGAACTCTTCTACGACAACGATGTCACCGCCAGCTACTACTGCTCCTTCATTACCGCCAATCAGCAATGGGCTCATGTGTGCGGCACGGACGGCACACTGCGGGTGGATGATTTCGTGGTGCCGTTCTTTGGCTCCGAGGCGAAGTACACCGTGAGCAACACCGAGAGCAATCAGCATGTGTGCGATTTTAACATGGAACAGCGCGACCGCATTGTGTCCGTCAAGGAGCACGCCAATGCCCATCCAACCGCGCAGGAAGCCAATCTCTTCCGAAACTTCGGCGACCTTGTCCTCAGCGGTGAGACTGATCCCAAGTGGGGTGAGATCACCCTGCAAACCCAACAGGTTATGATGGCCTGTCTCGAGTCTGCCAAACAAGACGGCGCGCGTGTGGAACTTTAACGGGTTTTATCCGCTGCCGGCGTTAATTAATCCACCTTCCACCAGCCGTTGATACGGGTGAGGAGATCCTGAACGACTTCGGGGTTGGCTTGTGCCAGATTCTTGGTTTCATGTGGATCGGCATGGAGATCGAAGAGTTCTAAATCCGCACCTGTTTTTTTGCGATGGCCACCGCCCCAGGGCTTAATTTTCGGTGGATTTTTGATCCAGACAACGAGTTTCCATTTGCCCGTGATGCAGGATTGGGTCCAGAGACTCTTTTCCGGTTCAGTGGCGGAGACCATGTTGTGGGCGAAGTTTGAAAGGAACAATGTGTCGCGCTTGGTCACCGCTTGTTCGTTGAGCAGGTTGATGCCGGGTAAGGAAGCCGGGGGCTTCACACCGGCGGCGGTGAGGATGGTAGGGACGATGTCGATGTTGGACACCAGTTGGCGCTCGTCCTTGCGCGGTTTGATTGTGGCGGGCCAATGCGCGATGACCGGGGTGCGTACGCCGTTTTCATAGGGATGCGCTTTGCCGTATTCGTTCCAGCCGTTGTCGGCGAGGTAGAGTACCAGCGTGTTGTCAGCCACCCCCTTTTTCTTCAGTTGGCTCATCAATTCGCCGCAGGTTTCATCGAGCCACTCAATCATCGCTAGATACCTGGCTTTTTTTTGATTTTTGACCGCGGCATATTTCTTGA
>DPAW01000117.1 GCA_003517285.1 Verrucomicrobiales bacterium | reverse complement strand
TGATGTGTTGCATTCGGATTTCTATTGGTTGTCGTTGTCGGCCGGTCAGGCCAAGGCGCGTGAGGAGATTCGGGCCAAGGTGGTGGGACAACACATTGAACTCACCGGGCCGGCTGGTCGGTGGGTGACGGTGAACCTCAAGGATGAACTCGTTGATCTGGAGCAACCGGTTGTCATCATGGCCAATGGCAAAGAACAGTACCGCGGTCGCGTGCCGCGCACGGTCGGGACACTGCTGGAAACCTTGAAGGAACGCCGCGACCGGGAGTATCTGTTCCCGGCCCGGGTGGAGGTGATTCTTCCATGAGATGGTGGATGCTCTGGTGTCTCAGCGTCAGTTTCGTGGTGGCCGCGCCGGATCTTTCCACTATTCCAGCGGATCTCGTGTTGCCGAAAATATCGTCCGGCGATCCGGAGTTGGGGAAACGGGTGAAACAGGTGCATCCGGATTGGAAGCAGACGGAGGTCTATCACGTGTTATACCTGCCCAAGGATTGGCAACCGGGCAAGCGCTATCCAGTGATCGTGGAATACGCCGGCAACGGGCCGTATCAAAATCGATTTGGCGATATCAGCACGGGCCACCCGGAAGGAAGCAAGATGGGCTATGGTATCACTGGCGGTCGTGGATTTATTTGGGTATGCATTCCGTATCTTAATGCCGACGGTACCCGGAATGTTACGCAATGGTGGGGCGACAAACCGAAGCATGATCCGCAGCCGACCTTGGCCTATTGCAAAAAGGTCGTCCCATGGATTTGCCGGCAATACGGCGGGGACCCCGGGCGCGTGGTGCTCTGTGGGTTTTCCCGAGGCGCAATTGCCTGTAACTATCTTGGCCTGCACGATGACGAAATCGCCAAACTATGGCGGGCCTTTATTCCTTACAGCCATTACGACGGCGTACGTCGTTGGGGCTATCCGGGTTCAGACAAAGCTTCGGCGAAAAAGCGCCTGCAACGATTGGGCATGCGTCCTCAATTTATCTGCCACGAAGGTACGGGTGTTTCGGCCACGAAACAGTATCTGAAGGAAACTGGGTTCGCCGGCAATATCACGATTCACGCCACCGGCTTTCGGAACCACAACGATGCCTGGTTGCTGCGGCCTTCGCCGGTGCGCAAGACACTCCGGAGCTGGTTGGAAACCGTGCTGACGGATTGATCGTTGTCAATAGTTCCCCCTTGTTCATTCAGTTTCGGGGCGCGATAAGACGGGCGGAGGATTTATGAAGGAGGACATTCTCGAGCAGTTTCCCATCTTGGTGCACGTGTGGGGTCCGAAATTACTAATGGCGTCACTGTTGCTGGTGATTTTTTGGTTCGCCTCGAGGATGGTTCGGCAGGCAATCTTTGCCGCAGGGACCAAGGCGGATTTAGAATATCCGGTGGTGCGGTTGATGGCGATGGCGGCGCGGGTGACGTTGCTGGTGGCGGGGATTGTCACCGCGCTGGGGACGGTGGGCGTGGATGTCTCCGCGTTGGTGGCGGGTCTGGGACTCACGGGATTTGCATTGGGCTTTGCGATCAAGGACACAATCTCCAATATTCTCGCGGGCGTGTTGCTGCTGGTGTACCGGCCGTTTTCCAAGACCGATTATGTGGCGGTGAAAGGCATGGAAGGCGAGGTGACGGCGATTGATCTGCGCTACACCACACTTCAGCATGGGGGGCAAACGATTCTGCTGCCCAACTCGTTGCTCTTCACCAATCCGATCACGATCGGCAAGCCGACCGACGACGAGTAGGTCGGCTATTCTTTCCCAGCCTCACCAGCCAGCCGGCGTGCGATGAATTGGCGGACTTTGGGGATCTTGCACTGGGCCACGAGCTTGAGGGCGGCGTTACGGTTTTCGGTGACCGCCGGGTTGATGCCGTACCAGACAAGCAGAGGAAACACCGGATCCTTGGCGAAGGTGTCCTGAGACACGAGCGCATTGGCCAGAGGCCAGCGGTCTTCCAGCGGCAATTGCTGCAGGGCCGAGGCGAGCTGGAGTTGCACGAGGCCAGCCTTGTCTTGAGCACCCATTTCGATGAATCGTTTTTGGGTCTTCTCGGAAAGCGCCTCTTGGTCGCACAGGAGCTTGATTGACCAAGTGCGGATGTGTTCGCGTTCGTCGTTGGATTGCTCGAGTAACCAGTCTTCATCCGCGGAACCAATGGCATTTAGGGTCCACATGGCGCGCAGGGCGGTGGGGGTGGAGGAGGTGAGCCGGTATGTGTTCATCAGCTTGAGGGCGGCCTTGGTGAGATCCTGTCCGGCAGCGGCCCGTTGTTGGATAAGCTGACGGGCTTGGCGGCTGTACCATTCGTTGGGGGAGCCGACGCTCTCGGCGAGATCTTCATTGGACCACTTGGTCAGGTCGACTTTGGATGCTTCGGTTTTGCCGTAACTAATGCGGTAGATGCGACCGCTGGTACGATGGATGCCGTCATTGTCGTGGCATTCGCCGATATCCGACCAGTCGAGCAAGTATACGGAACCGTCGGGCGCATAGCTGAGCTCGATGCCGCGGAACCATTTGTCGGAGGTGAACATAAAATCCGCGGCGTGTTTGCCCACGTACCCGGCGCCTTGCCGGTGGAGTAATTCCTGATTCATGCGCAGGCCGTGCAGGTTTAGGGTGAACACGTTGCCGCGGTATTCGGCCGGCCAATTGTTGCCCAGATAAATCATCATGCCGGTGTGGGCGTGCCCGCCACCGGCGGCATCGGTGCCGGAGGTCATGCCGGTTTTCTTAAGGTCATTCCATTTTTCCTTTCCAACATCGAAGTGATAATGATCGGCAGTCTGTTGGATCAACTCGTAAAGGTGCTTGTCGAAATGATTGCCGTACATGCGTTGATAGCGCGCGCCGGGCACGGCATGCCAGAGGTGGCCGATGACAGTGTTGATGAAAAAGAGCTGGCCGTGTTCATCCCAATCGTGCCCCCACGGATTGGTGGTGCCGTGGCAGACGATCTCAAAGGATTTATGGGTGGGATGATAGCGCCAAATGCCACACTGAATGTGAGTGCGCTTGGCTTCGAGCGTGCCGGGGCGACCGACCTTGGAGCCCGGCCCTAGGATGCCGTGCCGGCCGTACAACCAGCCATCGGGGCCCCAGCGCAGGCCGTTGACGATGTTGTGGCGCACTTTGTCGGTGTCGAATCCGTCCAGAATTATCTCGGGCTCGCCATCCGGTTGGTCGTCGCCGTTTCGGTCGGCCAGAAATATAATGTTCGGCGCGCACGCGGCCCACACGCCACCGAAGCCCAGCTCGATACTGGTTAACTGGCTGGCGCCGTCCCAAAAGATTTTGCGTATATCAAACACACCATCGTGATTGGTGTCCTCCAGGATGATGATGCGGTCCTTGAGTTTCTTCTCAAAATTCGTTTCGCGCTCGGCGTAGGTGTAACACTCGGCAACCCACAAGCGGCCGCGGGTGTCCCATGCCATATCGATGGGTTGCTGCACCATTGGCTCGGCCGCGGCAAGCTGCACACGAAAGCCCTTGGGCACGGCGATCGCCTTGAGTGCTTCGGCAGGCTTTAGGAAGGGGATTGTGATTTCCTGCGTGTTGAAGGGCGCAGGGGCTTGGTCGTCGGCACAGAGGGCGCTGGCGAGAATAATGGTGGGAAGGATGCGCAGAATCATGGGTTGCGCTTCTTGGGTTTGCTCTTGTTTGGTTTGTTTCGGGGCGGCTTGTTGCGTTTGCGTTCGCCGGCTTCCCTTTCCAGTTGCTGCACGTAGGCCTCAACGAACTCGCGATCTTCGCGTTTGCGGAAGGCCTCGAGCATGGGGTCCTTGGATTTCACCAATTCGGCATCAAGTGTGGCGCGGAGTTGTTTTAGCTCGGCCAGATGTTGGGGGGAATCGATCAGATTATGTAGGCAATCGGGATCCTTGACGACGTCGTACAATTCCTCGGGCACGCGGTGTTTGTAGAGATCCAGACGGGCGGCTAGTTTATTGTTCGTCTTGGCCAGGGCCGCCAACCGGCGGAAGGTGGCCGTGCCGGTGGTGGCGGTGGCGAATACGCGCTCGCCGTTGGACCACGGGTTGAAGAGGTACAG
>DPAW01000269.1:10819-13249 GCA_003517285.1 Verrucomicrobiales bacterium | reverse complement strand
CCGTTAAGCGCGAAGATCACCTCGCGGAAGCCCCCCATTTCCGCAGCGTTGCTTTCCATCAACTCGTGACTCCAGCCCTGTGCTGTCGCAAAATGAGTGTACATGCGGTACAAATCGCCCACGAAAAGCGCCGCTTCATCGCCGCCGGCACCGGCGCGGATTTCCACGATCGTGTTGCGAGAATCCGTGGGGTCGGGCGGCACGAGGCCGAACTGCACCTCTTTTTCGAGACGCGGAATTTCCTCTTCCAGCGGCGGGATTTCCTCCGCCGCCATCTCGGCCATTTCGGCATCGTCGCCGGCGGCCAAGGCGCGGTTTTCCTCCAGCTCGTCCTTAGCCTTGAGCAGTCGCTCTCCGAGTCTCACGAGGTTCTTGAGGCGTGCGTATTCGCGGCCCAGCTCCTGAGCGCGCCGGTTGTTCTCAAACACCCTGGGATCGCCCAGCTCCGTTTCCACCTCGGCCATGCGGGTGGCAAATTTCTCGATGTGCGGCTGGAGATCCACGGGCGGAAAAAGAAACCACCCGCCACGGCGACGACCGGGCGGGCGGTTATCAATGAGAATGGCTACTTCTTGGCCTTGGCGGCACGAGCCTCGGCAATCGCCTTAGCCTTGGCGGCGCGTTGCTGGAATTTGTCCACACGGCCAGCCGTATCCACGAAGGTCTGCTGACCAGTGTAGAACGGATGCGAAAAGCTACTGATGCCCATGGAGTACAGCGGGTATTCCTGGCCTTCGAACACGGCGGTTTCCTTGGTGGGTGCGCAGGAGCGGGTGAGATACTCATCACCTGTGCTCGTGTCGCGGAAAATCACGGGGCGATAATTCTCGGGATGAATGTCCTTCTTCATTTTAAAATCCAGTAAAGCGGGCCGAGGAAAATAACAGGAGCAAGGCCCATGGCAAGCGCGAAATGGATTATTTTTCCGATGGTTTCGTGGCGATTTCGCCTTCGCGCTCCCGTTGCGGTAAGATCGCACAGGCGTCTTTGCAGCCAAAAATCCTGCTCAATAAATGACGGTTTCGGCTAACCCATGAGTAAACACGCTCGGCCACCCAAATGACCCCAGGCACCCACAATACCAGCGCTATCGGAACCAGCAGCGGCATCCGCAAACCAATAAACCGCAGGGCCCGCGCCCCGCGCAGCACTGCGCCCTCACGCGACACGCAGTGAATGGCCTCCAGCAAATCCTGCCGGTTCAAACCCGGCACTAGTTGCAGCGTGGCTGGATCGGACACCGGCGACAGGCGTGCCACATCGCACCAGTCCAGCCACGTCAACAATCGCATCTGGAAAGTGCACATCCAGCATTCGTCGTCATATAAGATCCGGTGTTTTTCTGGCTCAACCATGTGCCGCATGGCATTCTACCTCTCCCGCCCGGCAACTCAAGCCTCCGACGGCCCAATGAACCGCGTCCTCAATCAACTCACCAACTTATTCCCGCTCTGGGTTACTCTGTGCGGCGTGTTGGCGTTGTTTCAACCGGAGTGGTTCACGTGGTTCAAGGGGCCGCTAATTGTGTGGGGACTGGCGTTGATCATGCTAGGCATGGGCATTACTTTGTCGCTGGAGGATTTCCGCAAGGTGACCCGTACTCCCAAGCCGGTGGCCCTCGGGGTCTTTGCCCAGTTTTGCATCATGCCGTTCATGGGCTGGGCCATCGCCACGGCGCTGCAGTTGCCTAATGAATTTGCGGTGGGACTGATCCTCGTGTCCTGTTGCCCCGGCGGCACGGCCTCCAATGTGGTGGTGTACATCGCCCGTGCGCACGTTGCGTTGTCCGTGTTGATGACCATGTGCAGCACCTTCGCCGCCATCGTGCTCACGCCAGTGCTCGCCCAGTGGCTGGCCGGCAAATATGTTCCGGTGGACGCGATGGCTCTGTTCAAGAGCACCGTGCAGATTGTGCTGCTGCCCATTCTCATCGGCATGGCGCTCAGCCACTACGCCCCTCGTACGGTCGAACGCGTGAAACCGGTCGCCCCCTTGGTCGCGGTGATCGCCATCGTCCTGATCGTGGCGAGCATTCTGGGCCAGCGCTCAGCGGAAATCCGCGAGGTCGGCGGGATCCTCCTCATGGCCGTCACGCTCATGCACTGCGGCGCCTTCGCTCTGGGATACGGGATCCCGCGCGTGTTCGGATTTGAGGAACGCATCCGGCGCACCATGGCCATTGAGGTAGGCATGCAAAATAGCGGTCTGGGTAGCGCGCTGGCCTTGAAACATTTTACGCCCTCCACGGCCACCCCTTGCGCCATCTCGGCGATCATGCACTGTATCCTCGGAAGTTTCCTAGCGGCCCTGTGGCGGCGGGATGCGGAAAAACTGGCAATCGAGACGGAGACCGCTACGCTAGAGCCCAACCATGAGTGACGCATCCTGTAGCCTGTCCGAACGCGAATGTAAACCCTGCCAAGGCGGTGT
>DPAW01000269.1:0-10434 GCA_003517285.1 Verrucomicrobiales bacterium | reverse complement strand
AACCATCATCTGGAGAAGGAATACACGTTCAAGAATTTCAAAGATGCCCTGGCGTTCACCAACCAAGTCGGCGCTCTAGCCGAGGAGGTTTTTCATCACCCGGATATCTACCTCGCCTGGGGCAAAGTGAAGGTCTCCGTTTGGACGCACAAGATCGATGGCCTGAACGAGGCCGATTTCATCTTCGCGGCCAAGGCCGACACGCTGATCTAACGGGAGAGACGAGTTCCTCCTCGTCCCATTTCATCCCAAAATCTCGGGCAAGGTGAAACTTGCCCCTCTCCGCAGCCTGCGGCACACTCGCGGCCCGCTCCAAATTTCATAGCATGAAACAGTATCAAAATTTCATTAACGGCGAATGGGTGCCCGCCGCGTCCGGCGACACCTTCACCAACCACAATCCGGCCGATACCCGCGAGGCCGTAGCCGAATACGCCAAGGGCGGCACGGCCGATGCTCAAGTGGCCGTCGAAGCCGCGCAGGCAGCGTTCCCCAGCTGGCGCGACACTACGCCTCCGGCCCGGGGCAAGATTCTCTCGGCCGTAGCCAACATCCTCGCCAGCCGTCAAGGTGAGCTCGCCGAGTTGTTGTGCCGTGAGGAAGGCAAAACCAAGATCGAGGCCGGCATGGAAGTGGGCCGCACTATCGATATTTTCCGGTTCATGGCCGGGCTCTCCTACACCATCGGCGGGCAGGTCGTGCCTCATGATCTACCGAATAACATGCTCTACACCAAGCGCGAGCCGCTCGGCGTGGTGGCGTTGATCACCCCGTGGAATTTCCCCATCGCCCTTCCGGCATGGAAACTGGCCCCCGCCTTAGTGAGCGGCAACACCGTGATCCTTAAGCCCGCCTCACTCGCCCCGGCGATGACCATGGAAATTGCCAAGGCCTTCGACGAAGCAGGTCTACCTAAGGGCGTACTCAATGTTGTGGTCGGCAGTGGTAAAGAGGTCGGTGACGAACTGGCCACCAATGCCGCCGTGCAAGCTTTGTCCTTCACTGGCTCGCACTCGGTCGGCAGCAGCATTTACCAACAACTCGCCCCGCGCATGGCCCGCGCGCAAATGGAGATGGGGGGCAAGAACCCCACCATCGTATTGGCCGATGCCGATCTCGATCATGCCGCCAAGCTCGTGGCCATGGCCGGCTACATGATGACCGGTCAGGTGTGCACCGCCACCAGCCGCGCGATTGTTGAGGAAAGTGTGGCCGATGAATTTACCGAGAAACTGATCGCCGAAGCCCAAGCCCGCAATGTGGGTAACGGCCTGCATGACGGCGTGACCATGGGCCCGGCCGTGTGCGCCTCCGAACTCGAGAGCACTCTGGACTACCTGCAAATCGCCAAGGACGAAGGCGCCGAGGTGTTATGGGGCGGCGAACGCCTCACCGACGGCGATCTGGAGCACGGTCATTTCATCAGCCCCGCAGTAATCGGCAGTGTGAAGAACGACATGCGCATCGCGCAGGAGGAAGTCTTTGGCCCAGCCATCAGCGTGGTGAAAGCTGGCGATTTCGATGAAGCCGTCGCGTTGGCCAACGATATCAAGTTTGGCCTCAGCGCATCGATCGTCACGCGCGACATCAATAAGGCTATGCGCTACACTGATCGCATTGAGGCCGGTGTCGTTAAGATCAACCAAATCTCCACCGGCCTAGCCCTGCAGGTGCCTTTCGGCGGTGTGAAACATTCCAGCACCAACAGCTTCAAAGAACAGGGCCAATCCGCGATCGACTTCTACACTCGCGTGAAATCCGTGTACCTCGATTACTCCGCCTAACGTGAAACTCTGTCGTTTCAAAACCGCAGAAGGCGCCGTACGCATCGGCCGCCTACAGGAGGGCGAGACCGTGGCCGACCTCACGGCCGCGGGATTCGAGTCGTTAACCGCTTTGCTGGAAGACACCGAGGCTCTCGCGCAAGCCGAAGCCGCGGAGGCACCCTCCGTGCCACTGGCCGAAGTTTCACTGCTCACGCCGGTGGAACGCCAGGAAGTCTGGGCGGCGGGCGTCACCTATCTGCGTAGCAAAAAGGCGCGCATGGAAGAGAGCGACTTTAGCGCCAACGCCTACGATCAGGTGTACGATGCGCCGCGCCCGGAAATCTTTTTCAAATCGCTCCCCGAAAAAGTCGTGCACCCCGGCGAGCCCGTGGGCATCCGTGCGGACGCCACTTGGAATGTCCCCGAACCCGAACTGACGTTAGTGGTCAATTCCCGCAAGGAGCTCGTGGGCGTGTCCATCGGCAACGACATGAGCTCGCGCGATATTGAAGGCGAGAACCTCCTCTACCTGCCGCAGGCCAAGATGTACGAGCGCGCCTGCGCCATCGGCCCTTGCATTGTGACCGGTGCCGACGAGGCCACCATCCGCCAATGGACCATTGGCGTGGAAATCATCCGCGGCGGCGAGACCGTGTTCAGCGGCGAAACCAGCATCAACAACATCAAGCGCACCTTCGACGAACTGCTCGATTACCTCGGACGTTCCCAAAGTTTTCCCCATGGAGCCATGCTGCTCACCGGCACGGGCGTGGTACCGGGCGATGAATTCACCCTCGCCGCCGAAGACCGGATCCGCATCACTGTCTCCGGCATTGGCACCCTGGAAAACCCCGTAGCGATAGTCTAATGTAACCCATTTTGCCCTTGTACGTCTGCATCCCCTCGCGCAGGATTTGCGCCCCCTTAACTGGTTAACCAAAAAAAACACAGAAACTAGTATCATGAAAAAACTCATTATGATCGCCGTTGCCGCTATGCTGGCTCTGAATGTTGCGGCTGAAGACAAAAAAGAAGCACCTAAGAAAGGTGGGCGCCAAGGCCTTATGAAGGAGCTCGAGCTGTCGAAAGAACAGACGGCTAAAATGCGTGAACTAAATAAAAAATTCGCCGAAAAGGTAAAGGGTCTGTCTCAAGAAGAGCGAAAAGCCAAGATGAAGGACATCCAAAAAGAACGCCAGGCAGCCGTTGCTGAGATTCTAAACGAAGAACAGCAAGCCAAGCTCAAGGAACTGATGGCTAAGCGTCGCGGTGCCGGCAAAGGCAAAAAGAAGCCTGAATAGGCCGAACTTCTAATAGGCAAATCATTCAGGGCGGCCTTTATTGGCCGCCTTTTTCTATTTCAACTTGCGCAAGTCGGCATTCATGCGCAGGATTCTCTCCCGCAAATAACCCATTAACCATCTATCGTTTGTTTTATGAAAAAATTCATCACACTCGTAGCAGTAGCCTTAATGGCTATGAATGTTTCCGCTGAGGATAAACCGAAAAAAGGCAAGGGAGCCAAGCTCAATCCAGCCTACCAACAACTGCTCGCCGATCTTAAATTAACTGATGAACAAAAGCCTAAATTTCAGGCCCTCCAGAAGGAGCAGTCAGCATTCATGGCGGAACAAAAGAAACGATCCGCCGAAGAGAAAAAGGCTGCCGGACAGCCTTTCTACAAGGCGCGCACTGCGAAAATTAAGGAGCTCTTCAACCAAGACCAACTCAAGGTCTGGTGGAAATATCAAGCCGAGCAACGCGCAGCAAGGCAGAAAAAATCTCAGTAAAAATAATTTTATTTTTCTGATTATCAATCAGGCGGCCTTTAAACAGGCCGCTTTTTTCATGACTAACCAGCTAACCTGACTCCAAGAAAATAAGCTTATCTAATTTGATTTTCCCTCTATTGAGTGGAATGTTATTTTGCCGGCACGGACAGGACCCCCTTTCCGGCATGTTACTAGACACAGACACCAAACCGTTTATCGGCCGTTGCGTCTAAAATAGCTGATGATCGGTGACGGCGGAACTGAGCTGTAAGGGAGCAAAGCCTCAGTTGGCTCTTCCTTGTTGAGAGTTTTCACCTCTTTTATAACTGCTACAAGCACCTCGCAGCTTGGTTCCGCCGCTTTCAATTTGGCGCAGCCCTGCAGAGGGAGTTGGCTTGGGAATCTGAATGGCGCCCGCCTCTCCGATTTCTTTTTCCTAAAATTCTTTAAACCAAAGATCTATTGGGGACTGGCTGGCGTCCAGAGCGTCTCGGTGGCGGGGGGTTTTTCGGTGCGGCGGGCGCGGAGTTGGATGTAGGGGGCGAGGTGGTGACCGCGATATTCGAAGCTGCCGGGAACAGCGGAGGGGTCGCCGAACTTGGGCTCGGTGACGGCCTCGATCGTGAAGCCGGCTTCGCACAGACCGCCGAGGAGATCGCCCCAGCGGTGGAGGAATTCCATGGTGCCCTGTTCGCGATGGGGGCCGGAGCGCTTGGCGGGCGAAAGGGGGCCATCGTGATAGTAGGGGGTGTCGATCACGAAACCAGCCGGGGTGGGGGCGAGATCAATCTGCAGGTTGGTGGGTTGTTTGTGGCGGCTGATGTAGACACCGCCTGGCTGCATCACCCGGGCGAGCTCGCGGTAGGCGAGACGAATGTCCGGCACGTAACAGGTGCTCACCGGTTGCATGACCGCCTCGTACTCGGCCTCAGCGAGCATGGAGAGATCGTCGATGGAGGTCTCGATGGTTTCGACCTGTAACCCGCGGGCCTCGGCCAGTTCGCGGTCCAGTCGCAGCATTTCGGAGCTGATATCCACGACGGTCACGCGCGCGCCCGCATTGGCGAGCATGGGGCCGTGCCGACCGCCACCGGCGCCAAGGCAAAGAATGCGTTTATCGGTGATCTCCCCCCCGAGCCAGCCGAGCGGATCCAGGATCTCCAGTGGCCGATCCATTTCGTCATCCATGGCCGCGCGCGTAAAGCGTTTGCCATCCTGCACGCGCGCATCCCACGCCGCGCGATTGTGATCGTGGATGGGGTTCAAGGGCGTTCTATTTTTGCTTCCGACCGAATAGTGGGAAATTCTCTGAAGGGGTGTGAGCCTCACGGAAGAGAGGAGCGATACGTTTGACGACGTCCGGATGTTGGTCGGCGATGTTTTTGGTTTCTCCGATATCGGTCTTGAGGTTGTAGAGAGCGATTGGGGCATCGGGGTTGTCGCGCACTTTGAAGCGAAGCGCTTTCCAGTCACCCATGCGGATGGCCTGGGTGTTGCCATAGGAATGAAATTCCCAATAGAGATAGCGGTGTGCGCGTTGCTTGTCGGCGCCGGTCAGGGTGGGCACGTAGGATATTCCGTCGGTGTGCTTCGGGGTATCGATGCCGGCCAGTTCGCACAGGGTGGGCATAAGATCCCAGTGTGCGCATTGATGATCGCTCACGCTGCCGGCCTTGATCTTGCCGGGCCACTGGGCGATGAGCGGCACACGTATACCTCCTTCGTAGAGGTCTCGCTTGTGGCCGCGCAGCGGGCCATTGCTGTCGAAAAAGGCTGGCTTATGGCCGCCCTCATAATGGGGGCCGTTGTCGCTGGTGAATAGCACGAGGGTGTTGTCGGCGATCTTCAGTTCATTAAGCAGGTCCAGTAGCTCGCCGATGCCACGGTCCATGCGAGTCATCATGCCGGCGAAGGCGGCGACGGGATTTGTCACGCGCGTGCCGTGGCTATACTTACCGATGAGATCCTCGAACTGCGGGAATTTTTTTCGAAACGGCGCCACATCCTCCTCGGGACATTGCATGGCGGCGTGAGGAATGGTGATGGGCAGGTAAGCGAAGAAGGGACTCTCGGCGTTGTCGCGGATGAACTTGAGGGAATGCTCATGGATAAGATCGTGCGAGTAGGTCTCACCATCAAGCATCACCTTCTTGTCGTTGTGCCAAAGGTGCTTCGGATAAAAGGTGTGCGCCTGCCGTTGGCAATTGTAGCCGTAAAACTCATCCCAGCCTTGATTTACCGGATCGCCACTGGAACCGGGCGCGCCGAGGCCCCATTTGCCAAACATCCCGGTCGTGTAGCCGGCTTCCTTCAACAGCTTGGGGATGGTGATGAGATCGGCGGGAATCGGCGCCTGCCCTTCGGGCTGCACCTCGCGATTGCCACGCACGAAGGCGTGCCCGGTGTGCACGCCATTCAACAGGCTGCAACGCGTGGGGGCACACACGGTACTGCCGGCATAGTGCTGGGTAAACTTCATGCCGGCGGCGGCCATGCGATCGATGTTCGGGGTCTTGAACAGTTTTTGCCCGTAGCAGCCGAAGTCGCCGTAGCCGGCGTCATCAACCATGATGAAAATGAAGTTGGGCTTCTGTTTCGCCTCAAGCGTTAGCCCGAGGCAAATCATCGCAAAGGTGAGGATGAGTTTTTTCATAGAGTAAATTGATCGGGCGCGAGCTTTCGCGTGATGCGGTTCGGAGGCAAGTTCAATCCTTCTTGTCCTCTTCCTGCTTCTTTTTCTCCGCCTCACGTTTGGCTTTTTCGTCGGCCTTTTGTTTGTCGCGTAGGGGATTGCCAGGGCGGGTGGGTTTGTTGAGGCGGAACTGTTGCTCGCGGATGCGGCGGGGGTAATAGTTGTTTTCGATGTCCACATCGGCGGTTTCGCGATGAGGATCCAGCTCCAGCTTGGCAATCTTCTTCTCAGTGATCAACAGCTTGGAAACTTCCTCGGGGTTGCGTCGCCAAATTTGTGCAGGAAGCCGGTACTCCTGAGTGCTGTCATCCTCGAATGTGGCCTTGAGCACCACTGGCATCACGAGACCGCCGTGGTTCTTGAGGTCCACCTTATAAAAATTCCGCTTCTCCTTGAGCAACGCCTTCTCTTCGTCGCTTAGGCCTTTCAGCATTTTGTCGTAGGACTCGCGGTCTTTGTCGGTGATGTCCAGCTCGTCGTATTCGTTGTAAAAATCCTTCAGCTCCGGAAATGCATCCACACGCTTGGGCAGGGGTTTGTTGCGTTTCTGGAACAACCGCTCGGGCTCGTCATCGCGTCTGTTTTTTCGGGCGGTCTTTTCCTTGTAGGGATCGCGAGTATCGACGGCGTATCGATGGATGGTTTCAATGGAAATATCCGTGTGATCAGTGCTGTAAAACCAGCCGCGCCAAAACCAATCGAGATCCTGTCCACTGGCATCTTCCATGGTCCGGAAAAAATCCGCCGGTGTCGGCCGCTTGAAGGCCCAGCGGCGGGCGTATTGTTTGAAGGCATAATCAAACTGCTCCCGGCCAAGCACACTCTCACGCAGAATATTGAGCGCAAGCGTGGGTTTGGTGTAGGCGTTGTAGCCGGTGCTTTGCAGGGAATCGGCTCCGGTCATGATCGGCATTTTGTTTTCCTGTTTGAGATAATTCATCAGCCCACCAATGCGTTGAGGCATCATGCGCGAAGGATAATCCTCCTCCCATTCCTGTTCGGTGAGAAATTGCATGAACGAATCGAGGCCCTCATCCATCCACATCCACTGACGCTCATCGGAATTGACGATCATGGGAAACCAGTTGTGGCCCACCTCGTGAATAATGACACTGATAAGCCCGTACTTCGTGCCCTTGGAATAGGTGCCGTCCTTTTCCGGACGCGGCCGTTGCCAGCAGATCATCGGATACTCCATGCCGCCGATCGGGGCATTCACCGAGATCGCCACCGGATACGGATAGTCAAACGTGTACCGCGAAAAAACTTCCACCGTGTGCGCTACCGCATGCGTGCTGTACCGGCTCCAGAGCGGTTCACCTTCCTTCGGCCAATAACTCATGCACATGATCTTTTTCTCGTTGAGATCCATGCCCATCGCGTCCCATAAAAATTTGCGCGAGCTGCACCACGCAAAATCCCGCACGTTATCCGCCTTGTAGATCCACGTCTTTTTGCCCTTCGCCTTTTCCTTCTCGTTGGCCTTGGCCTCATCGAGCGTCACGATAAACACCGGCTTCTTCGCATCACGCGCCTTCGCCAGACGGTCACGTTGCGTCTTGGTAAGCACGGCCTGGGGATTCTGCAGTTCGCCCGTAGACGCCACAATGTGATCAGCCGGCGCCGTGATGCGCACCAGGTAATCGCCAAACTCCAACGCAAATTCGCCCGTACCGAGAAACTGTTTGTTTTGCCAGCCGGTCACGTCCGTGTACGCGCACATCCGCGGGAACCATTGAGCCAGCGCATAGAGATGATTTTTGTCTTCTTTAAAAAACTCATAACCCATCCGCGAACGAATCTTGGTGGCGTCGATGATGTTAAAACTCCAGTCCACCGAGAAAGTAATTTTGCCGCCGGGCTTGAGCGGTTGCGGCGGGATGATGCGCATCATTGTCTGGACGATCACGTGTTTGAGCGATTTTCCGGCGGCATCCTTCACCGCCGTGATCTTGTACCCTCCATCAAATTCCTGAGCATTGAGCAGCCCCTCGAATTGGTTGAAGGATTGATCGTTAAATCCCGAAGTGGTGCGCGACTGATGCGCCATCATTTTTGGATCAAACAAGTTTTGATCCAGCTGCATCCACAGATATTCGAGCGTGTCCTTGGAGTTGTTATGATAGGTGATCGTCTCGCTGCCGAGGATGCGGTTATTCGTCTCATCGAGTTCCACATCGATCACGTAATCGGCCTGCTGCTGCCAATAGCCCGGCCCCGGCGCGCCTGAAGCCCGGCGTTGCGCGTCCGGCGTGGGCCACACATCATCCAGCTGCTTAAACGGATCACGCGGCGCAGCCGATGCATCGGAAAACGAGAACACAGCCACCAAAGCCGGGCCAAAAAAAAGAGGGAGGCGTTTCAACATAGGAAAGGCTCCGATGTACCGGAGCCTCCCCAAAAAAGCAATGCGAGAGATAACTTAGTCTCTCAGCTTAGCAAGCAGGTGAAGGATCTCGATATACAGCCACACTAGGGTGACCATCAGTCCGAACGCGCCGACCCATTCCATGTACTTTGGCGCGCCATGTTCAGCGCCGTTTTCTATGAAGTCGAAATCGAGCACGAGATTCAACGCCGCCACAATGCAAATGAAAACGCTAATGCCAATGCCGATCGGCCCGGAATCGTGTAGAAACGGAATGGAAATCCCAAAAAAACCTAGGATAAACGAAGCGATGTAGATGACAAAAATACCTCCGGTGGCGGCCACCACGCCGAGCTTGAAATTCTCCGTTGCTCTGATCAGGCCGCTTTTGTATGCCGCGAGCAAGGCGAAGAGGATTCCAAAAGTCAACCCGGCCGCCTGCGGAACAATCCCCGGATAGATCCTTTCCATAAACGCTGAAATCCCTCCGATGAATAATCCCTCCAAAACCGCGTAAATTGGCGCGGTCACCGGCGCCCACCGGGGCTTGAAAATTGTAGCCATGGCGAAGATGAGCCCTCCAATGGCACCGCCGATTGTAAGCAACCCAACCGGCCCAGAAACAACCAGCTGCCCATCGACCCCCGGGCTGAAGACCATGCTCCAGGTCATCGAAGCGGAAATGAGTAAAAGTAAAAGCAGGGCCCCAGTCTTATGCACCGTACCCATGAGCGTCATCCGATCTTCACCTGTAAGATCAATGTGACGGGTAAACGTATTGTCGTTAAGTGCGGGATTTGCTGTTCTCATCATAATGTTCCTCCTAGTTCCGATTGCATGAAAAACGCGCGGGCGTAAAGGTTTAACACATCATACTCTTTTCGTCTATCCCCTCCTTTTGCCTCGCCAGTCGCCGAAGGCTCCGCCACCATCGGCGGCTATGGCTGATGCGCCTTATCTGACTGCGCCGGTGAAAAGTAAGGAGCTGCCCAAGGGCATCCCGTACATCATCGGTAACGAGGCGGCTGAGCGATATTCGTTCTACGGCATGAAAGCCATTTTGGTCATCTTCATGACCAAATATCTGATGGACTCCGACGGCGCGCGCGCGCCGATGTCCGAGACGGAGGCCACCACTTGGTTTCACCTGTTCAATAGCGCGGTGTATTTTACGCCGTTGCTGGGCGCTATCGTGGCGGATGCGTTTTTCGGCAAATACAAAACCATCGTCAGCCTCTCGGTTGTGTACTGCCTGGGCCACCTCGCGTTGGCGTTGGATGAAACCCGCCTCGGCCTAGCCGTTGGCCTCACGCTAATCGCCATTGGCGCAGGTGGCATCAAACCGTGTGTGTCGGCGCATGTGGGGGATCAATTCGGCAAATCCAACGGGCATTTGCTCACCAAGATTTTTGGGTGGTTTTATTTCTCCATCAACCTTGGCGCGTTTGCCTCGCAGATAATGACGCCGATCCTACTCGATCGCTTCGGGCCGCACATTGCCTTCGGCGTGCCGGGCGGGTTGATGCTACTGGCCACCATTGTGTTTTGGATGGGGCGGCGCGAATTCGTGCATATCCCGGCCGGCGGCATGGATTTCCTGCGGGAAACCTTCAGCAAAGAAGGCCTCAAGATCATTGGCCGCCTGTGCATCATCTACCTGTTTGTGGCGGTGTTCTGGGCGCTCTTTGACCAATCCGGCTCCAAGTGGGTGCTCCAGGCCGACCGCATGGACCGCAACTCGCTGGGCATTGAATGGCTCCCTTCGCAGATCAATGCCATCAACCCGATCATGATCATGGTGTTCATCCCGATCTTCGCATGGCTGATTTATCCGGG
>DPAW01000349.1 GCA_003517285.1 Verrucomicrobiales bacterium | reverse complement strand
TTACTTCGCAGCTGAAACAAGCCGCCGGCCACGAATTTTCGGGCAAATCTCTTTGCCGTCGGTTCGGTCAGGTTTCGCTGCGATCCCAAGTTGTGAGGGTGATTTACCGACCCACTGACTCTCACGGCCCTTCACATCAATGCGTCCATTGGCAGGGTCTATGGTAAGCGTAGTAAAGAGGCTATCCTGATAGGGGCAAGTATACTCAATCCAGCGGAACTTAGAGTGGATCTCTGCCGGATAGCTCTTATTACGGTGTGAGCTCCCGACCCATTTATAGGAAGCCGAGTTGACGTGCAGATAGGAGATTTTACCCACGCGGTCCACATGATCAATATGAGTGTGCCCGTTGACCGCCAACAAAACTTTGTCCCCAGCTGAATTAAGCAACTTCTGGACCTCTCCAGCATTATCGATACCTGATGTCCCCGCCAGAGGCTGATGGGAAATAACGAGAATTGGACCTTTGAGGGTTTTTAACTGTTTCTCGAGCCACTCAAGCTGTTGCTCACCAATGTGCGCGGGATAACCACCTTTGTGGTTTTTTGGTTTCTCGTTGCAGTCGAGGACAATTAAATCCAGACCATTAATGTTCTCGGTGTAGTAACGCCCCTTCATACCCCAGAGTTTCGCAACCGCATCAAAGGTATGCCCGCCATCAATCTCGTGGTTTCCGAGAACATTCAGGGTTCTGGGATGCGCCTTTTCAAAAGCCTTGGTTACGGCATCATTTTTCTTTGTCGGATGAGCGAAGTCGCCGAGCTGTACAAGAGCATCGGGGCTTTCCTCTTTCATGGCATCGAGAAAGGCCTTCAGGCGTGCTGGCCCATCGTGCATCACATCCTGGTGAAGGTCAGCAATCAGACCGAGCTTGATGGGCTTTTTGATTTTCCTTAGAGCACCCATAACCTGATTGGGCAGGGTGATTGAAGTCGCCACTACGCCGACAGCATTCAAAAAGCGACGTCTTGATGAAATTGATTTTTCCATTTTGGCTTGTCTTAATTACAAGGTAAGTGAGTTGAAGAGCTGCAACTGAACCCTTTCAGGGGATATTCAATGAGGCTCGAAGGCGAGAGCTTTGGCTATGATGAATGCTATTACGTTTGTCATTCTTGTAATTGTATTAACTCATAAGCAACCCCATATCTTTTTGGCTGCTACCGAAGCGTTTGTCGTCGATGTCGTGTTTATGGAGTAGTTCCAGATAGAGATTACAAAGCGGGGTCGGGCCGCCCAACACAGTATGACCCTGATGCCGATAGCCGCCGCCAGCAACGATCATGGGGAGGTTATTGCAGGTGTGGGCTGAGGAATCACCAAAGTTGCTGCCCATTACCACAGTGGTGTGGTCAAGCAACGTGCCGTTCCCTTCCTTGATTTGATCCATTTCAACCAGGAACTGATTAAAGTGCTTGAGGGTATCAATCTCGATCTTGCTTAGTCTGGCAATCATATCCGGCTTGCCTCCATGATGCGACAAGGTATGCCAGCCACCGGTGGCACCAGGCACCTTGATGGCACCGTAGATCCAGTCCATGGACAACGTGATCACGCGCGTGGAGTCGGTTTGAAGGGCCAGCTTCGCCAGCTCAAACAAATTCCGAATTTTGGTGGAAAACGGAAACTCCGCATCCTCACTCAGGTTCTTGGTCACCTTCGGCTTTTTGGTGCTCAGCCAAAACTGTTCGTGCTTCAGCTGAGCTTCCAGTTCACCAATCACATTTTGATAACTCTCCAGCTTGCCGCGATCCGCGCCTTGCTTACGCAACTGGGCTAGATCGCGTTGAAGGTTCGTAAGAATGTTTTGATCGTTGCGCAGCCGACGCTTGGTGGCCTGCACATCCTTATCCTTAAACAGCAGATCAAAAATCTTAGCCTCATCATGCATCGGAGGAATGGCCGCACCGCGATCATTCCACGAGCAACCCCAGCCGCGATCGTAGATACTAAAGTTCAGGAACGAGAAACGTGTCTCACCGCCCATCTTACGGGCGAGCACTTGATCCAGCGAAATACCGTTCAAAAAATTTGGGGCCTCCGGGCTGGGCGTGCCGGTGAGAAACGACTTTTCCGAGCCATGATTACTCGTCTCCATGCCTGGATGAAACAGGTTCTGGAACACCGTCATCTTTTCCAGCGTCTTCATCCCCTTCAAGTAATCAGACGTAGCTAGGTCGCCGCGTTTCTTTGGGAAGAAATAAGGCTCATAAAAACCGAGGCAGCTGTTGATGAAAATAATCCGGCGTGGAGGCGTCTTGGCTCTCGCCTCCGCCCGCTGCCCCAGCGAATGCAAGGCTAGCGGCAGCGCCATCCCCATCTTCAAAAATTCATTGCGACTGATCATTCCGCTTCGCCCTCAAGTGAATAGACCAAGACTTCGCGTATCAAGTCTTTCATGCGGCAGGCCTCGGCTTCGGCCGGGATCATCGCATATAAGTCCAGCCGCTGCTTCAGACTCGGCGCATAGCCATTGGCGTACTCAAAAAATTTCTTCGCAAAATTATAGGCTACCTTGCGGTGCTTCGAGAGCAGAATCTGTTTCAGCCCAAATATATTCTCGAATTTGGCTCGGCCCACTTCGCCTGCAGCATCCACATTGCCAGTTAGTTTAAAATAACCCCTCGGCCGGTATTGAAAAGTGCCGCGGTGCGGCAGCTTCACACGGTACTGCGTGCGCCACTGACCGGTGGCATCAAAGCTCTCCAGCGCGAACCCATAAGGATCGATGCTTTTGTGGCAGGCGAAACAGGCCACATTATTTTTGTGCTGCTCAATCTGCTCGCGCAATGTCGCCGCGTCCGAACCGTGCTCCGGCTCAATCGCCTTCACGTTTTCGGGTGGCGGCGAAAGAGTATTACCCGCGATAATCTGGGAAACCCATGCGCCGCGCCGGATGGGGGAGGTATCAAAACCATCCGCGGTTACCTTGAGAATGCTCCCCATCGTCAAGAGTCCGCCGCGCGGCACATCCGGCCCGAAAGATACCTTGCGCATCTGCTGACCAACAACGCCGCTGACGCCGTAGTGCTGAGCCAGTCGCTGATTAAGGAAAGAAAAATCCGAGTCAATCAAGCGGCTAACCGGCAGGTTTTCCTGAATGAGATGGTTGAGGTACGCCTCAGTCTCCAGTGGCAGATAGCGGTTCAGCAAGTCGTCGTACAACGGATACAACTTCAGCGAAGGCGTCACCTTGTTGAATTCCCGCAGGTTAAGCCATTGATTGCAGAACGAATTAATCATACGCGCACTCTTAGGATCACTCAAAAGCCGATCGATTTGTGCGGCCAACAATTTGCCCGTCAACTGATCATCGCTGGCCATGCGCAACAGTTCCGTATCCGGCACGGATAACCAAAGCATTCGCGACAATGCCGCCGCCTTAGCATACGACGCGTTGGCGTGTTCACCGGGCGCCATGAGGAATCGAGGCGAGCCGAGCACCGTCTTCAAGCCCACCCTAGCCGCAGCCACAAAGTCGCCCTGCTCTTTCAGCGCCACAAGGCTGGCGTCGTAATAAGGCCGCAACTCTGCCTCCGTCAGGCGCGAGGCAAATGCCCGCTCGGCAAAGCGCCGGGTGACCTGCTTCAAGGCCGCTTCCGATTTTGTGGCCACCGTCACCGGCAGCTTGGTGTTTGCCACCGGCAATTTTGTCATCACATCCAGCTCACCAATGGACGCCAGCGAACGCCCATCCATCGAATACGAGTCGGTCACCAAAAACTTGATAAACCGCTTCATGGTCGGTTTTGGAAACGCTATCGGCTGCTCATTAGCCAACCGGATTTCCAATGCACCGTCCATCACCCGCTCGCCCCACGACTGGCCGTCATCGGAAAAATAAATCGCGTACGCCTTCACCTGCCCGTTCCCATTGCCGCCCGACCACGTGGCGTATGATAGCCCATCGATCGATTTGCCTTGCGGATTCTCCAGCACCACAAAGTGCGGCGGCTTGGCGAGCTTCGGCTTGAAGCGCGTGTGCCAGAAGGTTCGGTTGGAGCCGTCCTGCATCCGCTCCTTTTCCATCCCCTTTTGAAAACTGCTCACCGTGATGCGCCCGCCAATGGCTTGCAGTTTGGTTTGCGAAACCGCCGCCGATACCGCCTCCCGCGGCGGTGCCTGCAGCGGCAAACCGGAAAACACCTCGCGATAGCCTCGTGGCGGCCACTGCTCCAATACCGGCCCGCGCACTTTCAACTGTTTGATGTATACGCCGACCTTGC
>DPAW01000183.1:5470-11857 GCA_003517285.1 Verrucomicrobiales bacterium | reverse complement strand
CGGCATTCATCCCAACGAACTGACCCTCGCCGAGTTGCTCAAGGCCAACGGCTACGCCACCGCCTGCATCGGCAAATGGCACCTCGGCTTTCACGAACCGTTCCTGCCGCGCAATCAGGGATTCGATCATTATTACGGACTGCTGCACAACTTGGATCCGGTGGAGATCGGCTATTTCGAGAAACAAGGCGGCGTGCCGCTGATCCGCAACGGCAAGGTCATCAAGCGCCCCGCCGACCCCGCCGAGCTCACACGCCTGTACACCGATGAGGCCTTGAAGTTCATCGATGCCAACAAGGAGCGTCCTTTCTTTCTCTACCTGCCGCACACCATGCTCCACGTCCCGCTCGGGGTCAGCGAACCCTTCAAGGGGAAATCCAATTGGGGCGAATACGGTGATGCGATCCAGGAAATGGACCACCATGTCGGCCGCATTGTGGATGCGCTGAAAAAGAATGAACTCCAGGACAACACCCTCGTCATCTATTCCTCGGACAACGGCCGTGGGCCTGGCCGTACACCGAACCAAAAGCTGCAAGGCCGCAAGCTCTCAACTTACGAGGCAGGCATCCGCGTACCGGCCATCGCGTGGGGCCCCGGCCTCGGCGTCAAGGGTGGCACCGTTTCTCGTGCGCTCATCCGCGCGATGGATTGGTATCCCACACTGGCCACCTTCGCCAGGGTCAAGGTGCCCGAAGGCCGGGTAATTGATGGCCGCGACCTTGTGCCCGTGCTTCAGGGCGAATCCACATTCGTCCCCGGACCAGCCCAGAAAAAAACCATCAACGCCGACGTGCCGCTGCGCCGCAGCTGGAACCCGCCCGGCGAATGGGCTGCCCTCATCCAGCGCCACGAATACGCCGAGGCCTTTTTCTATCACGGCAGCCAAGGCTCACTGGCCGCCGTGCGTTGGCGTAACTGGAAACTCTACATCAATCCCAGTCTGCAGTTGTACAATCTGGAGACGGACCCCGGCGAAACCACGCTCGTGCGTAACAGAGACATAGCCCGCAAACTGCGCGGCATGACGATTTTGTTTCAGCACGAAATGCGCACGGACGCCCGGCCCGCCGGCGAGGTTTCCCTTCGCCCCGATGGCCGCACGGAAATTCTGCGCAGCACGCTCAATCAACTCAACACTCGGCGCGATGTCACCTACGCGCGCTACGGCGATCGCACTTTGGAGATGGATATCTACCGGCCCAAAGGCGAATGGGGCGCCCTGCCCGCGGTGGTGTGCATCCACGGCGGCGGCTGGGCCAAAGGCGACCGGACCAGCCACGCCAAGATCGCGCAGACGCTCGCCGCACGCGGTTACGTAGCTGCCACCATCTCCTACCGGCTCAGCGGCGAGGCGCCGTTCCCCGCGCAAATTCATGACTGCAAAGCCGCCGTCCGATTCCTGCGTGCCAATGCCAAAACCTACGGCATCAATCCGGATCAAATCAGTGCCATTGGTCTCTCGGCCGGCGGCCATCTCACCGCCCTGCTCGCTACATCCGGTGGCGTCAAGGAACTTGAAGGCAACGGCGGCCATGCCCAGTTCAGCAGCACCATTCAAGCCGCCGTGCCCATGGGCGCACAGACCGATCTGCTTTCCGATCGCACGCGGGAAATTTCAGCCACCGAAGCCCGCGGCAAAATCTGGCGGCAATTTCTGGGCGGCGCCTTAGCCGACCAACCCGACACTTACAGACTCGCCTCGCCCCTACATCATCTCGACAAGGCCGACCCGCCCATCTGGCTCATCACCGGCCAGAACGACGATCCCAGCACGCACGCCACCGCCTTCCGCCAACGCATGCAACAGCTCGGCCTTCAGTCCGACCTCACCATCATCCCGGACGCCCCCCACGCATTCATCAGCCGACAAGTGTGGTTCAACCAAATGATCCAACGCACCGACGCGTTTTTTAAACAGACGCTGAAGTAACCGGAACCAACAAACAGGGAAGAGGTAGAACTCGGCCCTCCCCGTTGAGACAAGTTTCACCTTGCGTAAATTAATTCTTTACCACGCCACCGAAACGGCCAGAGTGTAGTTGGGCGAGGTGATCGCGAAGGGGTATCTGAAACACCAATAAAAAAACCCGCGCCGGAAACGGCGCGGGTGAATTGGGTCATCCGACGTTATTTCTTCGGAATTTCGTTTAACGTGTAGTAGGCGTTTGAATGCAGGAGCGGAAGACCATCCATGGAGCGAATGCCGCTGGACACAAGATGGTGCACGTGCCCTTTCACAAGGCCGTCAATCTTGAGCCGAACGCTTTTGTTGTCAGCAGCTACGGTCGCAGAGGTTACTTTAGGCGTAACGTGATCCACTTCAGGGCTGCCATATTTGGACTGAAGTATGTAGGTCCAACCCTTCAAGGAATAGCTGTCCGCATCGCCGGCGGTCTTAGGATCGACCTCGTGGGTGAAAGTCAGCTCGAAGCCGTCGGGTTTAGCGCGCATTTCATGAATTTCGAACGGCACTTTTCCGGTCCACTTTACACGATCTAGGGCAAAACGTTTTCCCCCTCGCGCTCCCCAACCACGATCCGTTCCCCCGACAAAAAGTATCCCGCTAGGATCCATATATGATGTGATGTTTCCTGATCCGAATCCTTTCAGAAAAGGAAAAACCGCACCTTGATAAACCCCATTAACCTTTTCAAGAAAACCACGATTCACGATCGAAAATGTTTGGTCACTAATAAGTAATTGGTTCTTAAAAGGACCAAATTTCCCGTTGCCATCAAAAGAAAACCCACTGGTTGAATTACCCATTTTACCATGAGGAAGCACCAGTGCTGGGGGAACATATTCCTTAACTCTCTCACGTTCTTTCGGGATTCGACTATTTGTGTTTGGAACCACTGGCGCACCTCCCATATATTTTTTCACGAGTGGCAAATCAAACCATCTAAAGCCGCCAGGATGGCTCTGAAATGATCCGACCGCCAGATGCTTTAACGAACTGGATCCATTCCAAGGCCCCTGATTATCTGAATAAAATGCATCTCCAAGATGGTTTAATCCAATACCCCCCGGGCTACGAATCCCACTGGCTGTGGGAATCATACGTCCGTCTTTATTGACCCGTACGCACCACCCACGATAATCGATTTGACTGGAGAAAGAACCGGTCAGACACAACACAACCCACATATTTCCCTCGGCGTCTGGCTTGGTTCCAAAAGCATATTCATGGTAGTCACCGGTAATTCCCCATCCATCATTGACTGTCTCAAAAACATCTGCTCGACCATCTCCATCTTCATCCTTTATTCGAGTCATTTCACATCGCTGAGTAGCGTATAACCAACCATTGTCCCAATGAATTCCCAATGGCTCATGAAGGCCGGCGGCAAATAATTTCATTTTAACCTGAGATAACTCTCCCAGAGGGTTGGAAAAAGTGTATATATCCCCCCGGCGACTGCTGACGGCAAGATTACCATTAGGCAACATGGCGATTCCACTCGCTTCTAACACTACTCCTTCATCAATGGAGATTGGCTCAACTTTATAGTAATCATCTTGAGTCGGAATAGCGGCGTTAATTCCATTGGAAATTTGTAAGAAGACAGCTAGTGCTGTTGATATTTGTAATAGTTTTTTCATCTTAAATTCCTCCTACTTTTGATGCCCATGAGTATGATTTTTCATTATATAATCAACGTTCCACCGGTAATGTTGTTTGAACGCCACCCGACCATCTAGCTCTATTTTTAACAGTAACTCCTGACGTCCTGCATTTTCACGAATAATGGGTTTTAGATTTTCTTTATCAGGGAATCCAACTTGTAGCATGGAATCGGAAAAACTATAAAAACCATTTTTTTCGGTAATATTTTTTCCCGATGCTGCAAGGTAATAAACCTCTCCATTTCCCTGAATTTCAAGGTGTCGGATTATCGAAGGCATTGATCCTCCTTGTGGTTCAGGATAATCGGTCACCCTCAGACCTGCTATCTGGTATTGAAAAACCGGATGCCGACTTTTTTGTTTTAAACGGTAACCCCCGAAACTCATTTTTTCCGCCCGCGTATCTCGCCCTTCAACTTTTGGCCACTCGGAATCAGAATTTTCCAAAACTGCAAAAGGTTGATCTCTACTTAAATTCATCAAATAGTGACCAGATGGCTTTTGAAATCCTTGCCCTCGATTAGTCCAGTGTTTTGCCCCATCAATAAATGTACCATGCCAAAGGATCGCAATCTGCATGGTGTTCGCATCAAAACATAAATTAACTTTTTCGGGATAACCGACTCCAATTCCGCGCGGACTGGCTCCCTCGATAAAATTCCGGTATATTACTGCTTCATTGTTTTCCGGAATTATGGGGTTCCCCGTAGGATAAGGATTTTTCTGACTATTCTTTGGAGCAGTATTCCGGGCCAACTGTAGTTTCTTTATTCCCGGTCCTGACATGTCTAAAGAAAGATGTTCCCCTCCCCCTTTCTCGAAATATTCAATGCGAACCAAATTCACTCCCGCATTTAAATTAGTTGATCCAGATTTTCTGACAACACCATGGATTCCATCATTTACTACCACTGGAACCCCGTTAATCAAAAGCCGAGATCCATCATCTGACCCAAGATTAAAAGTGTACTCCCCTTTTTTCTTAATCTCTAATTCACCTTCCATAACGATCCCAAAGTTATCCCGTTTTTTTGAAAAGCTGGTATCAGCAATGCCACTTTTAGCTTCTCCGGTTTTTACCGGCTTTAACTTTTCAAAATCTGGAAGTTTGTTCCAATCCCCCTCGTAAACACTATACCGAAAGTTTTTAAGGGCTCCGTTGGCCACAATCGCTTCTTCCTCATTTGGCACCCCTCCTGTTCGGGCCAACTCCGGCACATTCATATCTTTTGCTATTTCAGGCATATCTTTACCCACGTACATGGCCCCGTACATAACAAATCCATGGCCAATAAAGGTACAAACGTATGGATAAACCCCAGATTTATTGGGCGCGGTAAATTTTAATTTATGATTCTCACCCGGTTTAAGAACTGGAGTAGCCCAAAGAACATCATCGGTGTCCGGCACCCAATTTTTTGCCTCTGCTTCCTCTCCGAGGGTTAAAGCTAAATTAGCGACCGCCTGACGTTTTCCCTCCTTGGTAAAAACCAAATTATGCGCCATTTGGTCATCATTATAGAGGTCTAAAACCACTTTCTGACCGGGTTTTGCCTCAAACCTCACCTTATTAAATTGCAACCCAGCCTTAGCTCTTAATTCAATCTCAAGAAGCTGGCCCTGAACAATGAAAGTGCTGAAGAAAAGCAATACGAGCGGAGTTTTTAATGAGTTTGATAATTTATATTTTTTCAAAATGTTAGGAATTTGAAGTTAATTTATCTATCTAAGATTTAACCAACGGGTAATAGATGAATACGTAAATGAACAACCACATTTTAAATAATCCGTGCTAGGGTCAAGTGTTACTCCCAAGAAAATGTTCTAAGTTATCGACAGGTTATTCTGAAGCCGCCGAGACAGAGTCCAATACCGGCGGGTCCTGAGAATCCGGCGGCGTTTCCTGATATTTCTTCAGCCACCACCAGCGAGCCAACCAAAATGTGCCCAATGGGAAAGACAGCACAGACAATGCGGTGAGGATGATCGTGAAAACGGTTGGATACACCAGCGAATTGACGGTCTCATCCACCATCCGATACACCCCTTTCATAATCTGGCTTCGGATGTATTGAACCGCCGCCACTTCTCCGTCCTCGGTGTCGGCGGATAAGGTGGCCTCCAGAAACTCGCCCATTTCGGATCCGGTCAATTCGGACTTCATCTGCTCGTCCCACAAATATTCGATCACTTTGCGGTAGAACCACTTATGCATCCTACCTTCGCCCATGCGTTCTTCCATCTCCGCCAACGCCGTCTCACGGGATTGAGCCTCCAGTTCCTCCGTTTGAGCGGTGGTTTGCTTGAGCTTCTCCAACGCCGCCCCCAAATCGCGCTCCAAAAATGCAGACCCATTGGCATCCTCCCCCTGCGGTCCCAAGCGCCACACCATGACCATGGCATAAGTCTTAAACACCACTGTTTCAATGACTTGCCCTTCTCGCACGCTCTTCTTGAATGCCCAACCACTGCCCCAAGTACCCGCCGAAGAGGCAAGGCTCAGCGAAACAGTAAGCACGATGAGCACCGGCCAAATCCATCGCACATAGCGATACCACCCCCAGGAAACCTCCATCCAACCGCGATCACGCAGTGTTTTCCATAGGAACCAACCTCCAATGCCCCCTAAAACCAGCCCTAATAACGACCACATGATTAAATGAAACACGGTTTTCCCAAATACCTCACCGAACTCCTTCATGGTATCCCAACCCATGTCCAAGACCTGACCGGTTATCGATTCACTGCGCTCGGCCG
>DPAW01000183.1:917-5072 GCA_003517285.1 Verrucomicrobiales bacterium | reverse complement strand
CATAATAATGAACAAGATTCAAAAAAAATGTAACTCTACCCCGCAGAGGGCTGTGACAATAAAGTTTTGAATTTTTATTGGGACAAATCTTGACAATAATACTTCCATCAATATCCTGCGCGGGCTCGCAACTTAAAAAGTGAGCTTGTAAGTCAGTTATTA
The DNA here is from genome assembly GCA_003517285.1 of Verrucomicrobiales bacterium. Taxonomy (GTDB): domain Bacteria; phylum Verrucomicrobiota; class Verrucomicrobiia; order Limisphaerales; family UBA1100; genus UBA1100. The sequence goes on along the minus strand of DPAW01000183.1, from coordinate 4,910 downwards.
AATAGTAATAGAAACACAACCCAATGGCTAAAAAACAAAACCTCAAGGAATGGTCCGAAAAGTCCCTCACCAAGGACGACTGGAACTTCTCCGTATTTAAGAGATTACCAAAATCGGCAATTAGCCGCGTGTACCAATGGGAATTGGACCGCGAACTCGGCAGTGGCAAAGGATCCTTTGCTTCGGACGCCAACAACAAAAAATGGCTGGCAGATGTCGCCAAAGGCAACTACGAGGATCTTCCCGTTGCCAATGTGACCTCCAAGAGCGGAACCAGTTTGAAAACCGGCAAGGATGGTGCCGCGCTAAGCACTAACGGAGCCAGCACCCTGCATGTGTTTCAGATCAATTGGCATTGCAGTAAGCAGGAACTGGTTGATGCCTTTACAGAATGGTTGGAGGAGGAGCATTCGACTCCCTTTAACACCTTCCCGACCAACACCCGCGGCAGACCTCGGCATCAGTTCACCCTCTTGGAGAAAATTTCGATCCACCGATTCCACCAGGTTGGTTACTCCGGGGGCCCAAAATTCTTCCGGGAAAACGCAAAGGACAAGTACAAGTCCGGCCTGAAGCGCATCAACTGGACGCTTGCCCAGCGTGAGATCAACCAGCACTTGAAGCAACGCACCAAGGAATTGGCGCGTATCTCCAAGCAAACCGGCAAAGATTGGAAGAAGGTCCTTTACTCTTAAATAAGGGAATCTCTCACTTACCCCGTCTGGGCCAACGCCTGGCGGGGTTTTTTATTTCCCGCCGATGGCCGGGAAATCCGTGCGGCTCACCCGGTCCCCGTTCAGATAAACCGATTCGCGCGACTTAGCACCATTCGGGTGAAACATTACCAAGGTGCCCGTGCCATTCTGCACCTCGCTACCCACTGAGCCGTCGGGCTTCCAAGTCATGCCGGCCACCAGTTTGCCCGCCTCAAACACCGCCTCAGCCTTGCGTTGACCGTTGGAATAGAACACTGCGAATTGCCCGTCTCGCACGCCGTTTTTGTAGTGGGACACCCAACGATCCTGCGAGCCCGGCGTGGTCATGACTAACTGCCCCGTGTACGGCACGCCATGCTCTTTTTGGTAAACCAACCCGTCGGCGCGCCGCTCCAGTTCCACCGTTGGACCGGCATTGCCCGGTCCAGCGCATCCCAGGCACACCAACAATCCCAATAGAATGATCCATCCTTGTTTCATAAATTAATCTCCTTCGCGCACCACGTACAACTGAGGCACACGCTGACCTTCTCCCCAGGCATGAATTGTTTGCCGGGCGACTCGAATTTCCTCAGCGGTCAGCAAACCGGCCAACCGGTTGATTTGCCGCACGGCTTGCGGATGGTTCTGCATCACCGCCCGGCCCCACCAAACAAAGGTTTCTGAGCGGTCCATCTTCAACCCGCCCTGCCCGCGAAAGATCATTAACCCTAGATTGTACTGCGCATCGGCATGGCCCTGATTGGCCGCGGCCCGATACCAGCGCGCTGCCTGCTCCAAATCCTCCTCGGTGGTCTCCGGTTTTTGCTGAAGCAACCAAGCCAAGTTATTTTGGGCAGCCGCCAATCCTTGTTCAGCCGCCGACTGATATCGACGAAACACCTGTGCAGTCGAATCTTTCTCGGACTCCATTACCCGTGCCCAATTATAAGCACCTCGGCGATCGCCGGCCTCCGCGGCCTTCGCAAAATGTGCCGTGACAGCCTCACGTTTTGCCCCCGATTTCTCGGCCAACACACCCAGGTGATTCTCCGCTCCCGCATGGCCTTGGGTCGCTGCTTTTACAAAAAATTCGCGCGCCTTGGCCGTATCGCTTGACACACTCCGGCCTTCCTCATGACAGATGCCCAAGTAAAATAGCGCACCCGCATGACCCTGCGCCGCCGCTTTGCCGGCCCATTCCAAGACCTTAGTTGGTTGACGCCCCACTCCGCCCAAGCCCAACACGTGCAGGGCGGCGAGTTCATACTGGGCCTGTGCATCGCCCTGCTCGGCAGCTTCCTGGATATCCCGTCTATTTCGAGGCGAAACCGGCCAGCCTTCGTCCAGATACTTCTGCAGTGGACCGTGTAAATCGGCAGCCTTGCGACCAATGGCTGTTTCATGTTTCAAAAAAGCATTCACCGCTTCGGAGCGCTCAAACTCCGTCGTGCGCGCCATCCAATACAGGGCCTTGGCCAAATCGCGTTTGGTGCCGCGCCCTTCGCGGTAGATGTCCGAAAGTTTCATCTGAGCGCCGTACGCGTAGCCGCCTTGGGAGGAATCGTATTCGGCCCGGTGATCATTCTCCGCAGCCCGCTGATACCAGTGCACGGCCTTCTCCAAATCCGGCTCGGTTCCCTGTCCCGTGTCATAACGCAGGGCCAGAAAATATTGACCGCGGCCGTTGTCGTTCTCGGCCGACCGCTTATGCCAATAAAAGGCCTTCTCCTTGTCCTCCTCCACGCCATCTCCACTGAAGAGACGCATGGCGATGTTGTTCTGCGAAACACTATTGCCACGTTCGGCGGCTTTCATATACATTTCTGATGCCTTTTCATCATTGGCCTCACCGGCACCGGCGCGACCATTTCCGTGCATCCAACCGACATTATTGATGGCTCCAGGGTTGCCTTGGGCAGCGGATAATTCATACCACTTCATGGCTTCCGGATCATTCTGGGCCTTGCCATTGCCTTTTTGATACCGCGCCCCAATGAGAAACTGCAGGGCAGCATAGCCGGCATCCGCACCGGGTTGATGCCATTTGATAGACTCCTCAAAATCGCGTTTGCCAGTCAGCCGTTCAGTGGCGAGTAAATTGCCCACAATGAGTTGGGCACGCCGGTCGCCTTGCTCGGCCTGAGTCATGAGCTTGGGAAGGGCCGCGCGATACAACCGGGTGGCCTTGGAGCGTTGGCGGTGCGTGCCTTTGCCGTCCCAAAGCTGGTCGGCCTCTTCCACCGAGGCAATGGCATCGCCGGCTTCCGCGGCCTGATGATTCAGTGCCAAAGCCTTGGCGTGATGCTGCTTCAAACCGCCCCAGCCGCGATAATGCAGCATGGCCAGTGCGCGCATGGCTTCCGTATTGCCTTCGGTCACGAGTGCGGGCAGGGATTTGGCCGCCTGCGAAAATGCGGCGTTACTCTTTTCCTCGTCCGGTTCGGTGCCCGTGCCAAAGCGGTACATTTCACCCAGATGAGTTTGGCCCAGCCCATAGCCAGCCGCCGCCGATTGTTGGGCGGCTTGAAAGGCGGCCTTTAGGTCTACTGAGGTTCCAGTTCCGTACTCCAACAACCAACTGAGGCGATACTGGGCCGCCGCCTGGCCGGCTTCGGCCTGGGCCTTAAGCTCGCCGAATTCCTTTTGGAGACGCGGCTCGGCTTCCTGAAGTTTGGCGGCCAATCTATCACCGCGTGTGGTTTCGGCCTTTTGCTGATCTTGGCCGGATACCTTAAGAGACAACAGGATTAGCAGCAGCGCGCCGGAAAGAGATTTCACTGGCCTCATGCCTGAAGTGTGCGACAGCTGCCGGGGTTTGTCGCGTGAAATATGTTGGATTTATTCGCTGCCAGGCCGCAGGAGTGTCGCCCGATAATCATGATAAACGCGCGTTTCCACGTCCACCACATCCACCCAGCGGCCTTCCAGTTGCACCGTGGTGCCGTTGACACTGATGCGTTCGCCGGGCTGGTATTCGCGCCGCTTGATAAGCTCCTGCTCGCGCCGGTCAAATTTTTTGGAATGCACCACTAACGAGGCACCTTTGCGGCGGGCTAAATTGTACAGATGATTCACTCGAGTGGAGGCGGATGTGTTAAATTCCGTCACCCCCAATACCTGCCATCCACCGTTCTCATGATTTCGCACGCGTTCCTCATGTCCGGATAAAAGAGTGTTTTGCACTTCCGGTGCAGGCAACCCTTTGGGATCGCGATCGACAACTTCAATATCCGTAATATAATGCTTCGAATAGTGATCTGTGGCCAACCGATCCAAAATCGAGGTACATCCTGTT
>DPAW01000183.1:0-507 GCA_003517285.1 Verrucomicrobiales bacterium | reverse complement strand
AAAAAAGAAGCCGCCAACGGGAAGGAGTGGGGGTATCCCGTTGGCGGTTTTAAAGCGGACGAATTAGGGGGACATCCGCCGGGAGTGTTGTTAACAACTTAGGGGTTAATTGTCAATAACTTGCGCAGCCAACTGGGCAATGCTATCGCCTTCCATGCGGAAGATTCGCCAGTCGTTAAGCTGTTTAGCCCCTAGTTTTTCGTAGAAATCAATGGCATTCTGGTTCCAATCCAATGCCACCCATTCGAAGCGCGGGCAACCGCGTTCCACCGCAATTTGCGCCAAACGCACGAGCACGGCCCGCCCAATGCCGTGTTGGCGCCAGGCCGGTTTCACAAATAAATCCTCCAGATACAACCCTGGCCGACCGGTAAAGGTGGAGAAATTTTCAAAATAAATCGCGAACGCCGCCGGTTCGCCAGCCCGCTCAGCGATCAATCCCTCGGCCTTGGCGCGCGCGCCAAAGAAGGACTCGCGCAGAATGGCTTCATCAGCCACCACTTGATC
>DPAW01000073.1 GCA_003517285.1 Verrucomicrobiales bacterium | reverse complement strand
GGCGGTCAATTCAAGGGGGCGGAGGTTTGTCAGACCGAGCAGGACAAGGGGTTGGCGTTCCTCCAGATGCTCGATGCCGAACAGCGGGCAAAGGCAATCGTGGGGGATGCCAAGGGCCCAACTAATAATATCGGTGAGGCGTTTCGCGACAATCAGGTGCTCGATTATATGGGTATTCGCGGCGATGCCTTAACGGCTCCGCAACAGGAGAAGTTACTCGAATTGATCGGCGTGTATGTGGGGCACATGGCTGAAGGCCACGCCAAAGTGAAGCTGGCGGATGTGAAGAAACACATGGACAGCACTTATTTCGGATGGCTGGGTGGGACGGGGAAGGAGAGCGTGTTTTACTATCGCATCCAGAGTCCCGTGATTCTGATCGAGTTTGATCACCAGCGCCCGATTGCCCTAGCCCGGTCACGTGTGCCCACGCGCCAGCACATCCACACTGTAATTCGAACACCAAACGGGAACGATTACGGCAAGGACCTGCTCCGGCAGCATTACCGGCAGCATCACCGTTAACGACCGCGCTCGGTTAATTCCCCTTCGCCTTTAACAACGCACGAATCTTGGCGGGGTCCTGTCGGCCCAACGGTAGCGGCCAGTCGAGGGTGTCTTTGTTGGGCTGGAATCCGTTGCCGTCGGTGTCCACCCAAATGGGGTTGATGTAGGCACAGGGTTTGAGACTGGCGTTGGTGCTGGTGCCGTAACCGGTTTTGAGATCGGCGTTTTCGCCCATGGCCACGACGATGAGGTGGGTGTCTTCCTTGAGATCCAAGCTGAACGTGGTTTCAAACACCGTGGGTGTCTTTTTAAACATTTTATGGTTTTTCTCAGCGGTTATATTCAGGTTCGGATCCTGTCGGCCATTGACGAGGACCTGCACGCGGTTGATGTGCACCCAGTCGGTGCATTGGATTTTCACCTTCAGGTTCACCTTGCCATCCTTGGCGGTGATATCGCTGCCGGGCAGGGCGCCGTTGGCGGTGACTTCTAGAAACGGGCCGGTGGTAAGCATCAACCGGCCGGCCTTGGCGTTGCGGATGATTTCGTCCGGATCAATCTTGGCCGGTTCATCGGTGCTGCTGGGAATGTAGGTGCGCCAGCCGCCGACGCCGTTGCCGTACACGGAATGGGCATCGGCCACGGCAATGGCGCGCGTGCGGTAGCCTTGGTTGAGCATTTGCAGCCAGATAAACTCGCGCACTTCGCGAACGCTTTCGCTTGTGCCGCGTCGATATAGTTTCCATGGCACTGTGGAGAGAATGTCGTTGCCGCGAAAGTTCTGGGACTCCAGGGCGTTGATGTATTTTTCGTACCCTGTAAAGCCACCGTCGGCCTTGCCGTCTAGATTGCGATCCCAAAACTTCTCGGTTAGGTTGGGGTGATTAATGTGCACCCAGCGATCGGGATCCCAGCCGCCATGGTTTTGCAGGGCAATGGCGTTGAGGCGGGGGTCGACCTGAAACACCGGCGCGCCGCCGTCCTGCGCGTAGGGATTGGGCGTTGGCAATGGGAAAGCGTTGTGATGCGAACCGGCGCCGCCGCCGGTGAGTTCGAGGCCGACGATGGTGCGGAGATGTTCGGTGAGGCCGAGCTTTTGGATGTGCGGCGTCCAGTCGTAGAGCCGGTTGTGCTCGGTTGTCGGCGCGAATTCGATGTGCTCGGCGGCCAGATTGATGATGCGATCGTCCGTGCCACATTGGTTATCGCCGCTAGGCGTGGAGTGATTGTGGAAATCCGTGCTCACCCAGCCGGTGGTGTTGACCAATCGCTCAAGGCTACCAGTCACAGCCGCAAATTCACCGGCTTTCACGGTGACTTCGCGTTCGAGATGACTGTGCTCAATGCCGCGCGTGATGACCAATCGATATGTGCCCGGATCCAGCGGCACGTTAAACTTCCCCGTCTCCGAGTGCCATTGATCTACGCAACCATGCGCGCGATTTTGCGGGCCGAGATTGGGGGTTTCCGTACCGTTGAGGCCGCTGAATTGCACCTTGCACGGGATGGAGTGGCCGCCGGCGTCAGTGATGTTCAAGGCGACACCCGAAAGGGCGGTCAGTGTTTCGGACAGCACTGTGGCCTGGTTGCCCTGCAGGGATACCTTGCGGTCGACAGTGGTGCGGCCGCGATCGGTGATGCGCACGCCATACTCTCCGGCGGGCAGATGCACGGCAAATTTCCCTTGACCCAACGGATACCCCGGCAGCATTTCATTGCCGCTCCGAATTTCGAAGGTGGCATCATTCACCGGTTGCCCGGCGGGATCTTTCAGGTGACCGACCAGTAGTTTGTTGCTGGCCGAAGCGTACACCAAGGCTTCACTCACAGCGGCGGCGGGGGAGTTGGCCACGGCAAGGAAGCGCTTGTACGTCGCCGTCTCGCCCGGCTTGAGGGACAAGGATCCCGGGTTTGACGCGATGCCACTACGGCGTTGGCCGTTGACCCAGACGGCGGCGTAACTGCCGCGATCCGCTGGGTCCACTGCATCAATCCAGCGCACGCCCTGGAACTCGCCGCGTTTTCCGGAGGGTTTCCAGTAGTCATCCACACTCCCGCGGCGGGCTTCTTTGGAATCGTTGCGGTAGGTAGTGGTGATCAATACACCGCGGGACGTGGAGTCCAGTCGGTACACATGTTTTTTGTAAAGCCCCTTGTTGCGTTCGGCGGCCACCACCACCTCAATCTCCGCCACGGCATCGTCCCCGGAACCGCCGGCTCGGGCAATGCGAATGTGCGAGATGTCGCCGCGCTGACTGCCGGGGGCAAAGATGGTGAGCTGGTCGTTTTGGCGCTTGTTAAGAGTGAGGTCATAAAGACACCCGGGCGTGATGCCGCCAGTGCCGTAAAAGGTACTCATGTTGGCCCGGCGCAGGGGTTGGTTGCCGGAAATGACGGCGGTGACGTGGTCATTGCGCAATATGAAATCGCCAATGATGCCGTCGGCTTCCTTTCCTTCGGGCAATTGATCGGTATTGCTCGAACCGACCTCGAAAGCTTCCACGGCAGCTTGGGTGGCAAAGGACATGGAAAACAGGAATAACAGCAGGGTTCTCATAGAGCTAAGAACAGTGGCATTTTGCAGGTATGAAGCAAGGCAGAATCATTACTTAATTCGGCCCTTTGCGGCTTTGCTTTTAGGGGTACTTTTGCTAAAAGGCCCGCCCCCATGGCTAGGAAATCAAAGAAGACTGAACCATCGGCAGATGGGCCGATGAAATTGATGGCGGCCAACCGCAGCGAGATCGCCATCCGCATTTTCCGCGCCGCCACGGAGATGAACATGCGCACCGTGGCAATCTACGCGCAGGAGGATCGTCTGGCTGTCCACCGTTTCAAGGCGGATGAAGCCTATCTGGTGGGCGTGGGCAAGGGCCCGGTGGGTGCGTATCTGGATATTGAGGGCATCGTGGAGATGGCCAAAGAGCGCGGGGTGAATTACATCCATCCCGGCTACGGATTTCTGGCGGAGAACGCCGACTTTGCCGAGGCCTGCGCCAAGGCAGGACTCACCTTTGTGGGACCACGCCCGGAGTTGTTGCGCAAGATGGGTGACAAGACCGAGGCACGCGCGTTGGCCAAGGCGGCTGGTGTGCCGATTTTGCCCGGCACAGATGACCCCATCACCACCCGCGCCAAGGCGGTTAAGGTGGCCAAGGACATTGGGTTCCCGCTGATCATCAAAGCGGCCTTTGGCGGCGGCGGACGCGGCATGCGTGTGGTGCAAAAGGCCAAGGATCTGGAGCGGCTGCTCGATGAGGCTCGCGGCGAGGCCGACCGGGCGTTTGGTAATCCCGCAGTGTTCCTTGAGAAATATGTACCGCGTGCCAAGCACATTGAAGTGCAGATTCTGGGTGACCAACACGGCAACGTGTTGCACTTGTATGAGCGCGATTGCTCCGTGCAGCGGCGGCACCAAAAGGTTGTGGAAATCGCCCCCAGCGTGGCGCTGGATAAAACTGTGCGCAGCGAGCTTTGCATAGCGGCCGTGGAACTGGCTCAGCACATCAAGTATGACAACGCCGGCACCATGGAGTTCCTGTACGACATGGATTCCAAAAAGTGGTACTTCATCGAGATGAACCCACGCATTCAGGTGGAGCACACGGTTACCGAAGTGGTGACCGGCATCGACTTGGTGCGGGCGCAGATCCAGGTTGCGCAGGGACAGAAACTGCACGGGGACGTAATGCAGTTGCCCAAGCAAAAGAACGTGCCGTGTGTCGGTCACGCCGTGCAGGCCCGGGTGACCACGGAAGATCCGGCCAATAACTTCACGCCCGATTATGGGCGCATCATTGCCTACCGCTCGGCGGCCGGGTTCGGGCTGCGACTGGATGGCGGCCAGGGCGATGCGGGCAGTGTGATCACGCCGTTTTATGATTCGTTGCTGGTCAAGATCACCGCCAGTGGGATGAGCTTCCCGATTGCGCTTGATCGCATGGACCGCGCGCTGAAGGAATTTCGGATTCGCGGCGTGCAGACGAACATTCCGTTCATCGAAAACGTCATCAAGAACGAAACCTTCCGCACGGGGCAGGCGAGTACGACGTTGATCGATACCACGCCGGAACTCTTCACTTTCCGTCCGCGCCGCGATCGCGCGAACCGGTTGCTCAAGTACATTGGCGATGTGGTGGTGAACGGCAATCCGCAGGCCAAAGGTTTCGAGGTGAAGGAGCCGTTTGCGCCGATCGCGGAGCCGGACTATAACGGCGATCAGGATCCGCCCGCGGGCACACGCCAAATTTTGCTGGAGCAGGGTGCGGAGAAATTTGCCGCCTGGGCTCGCAAAGAAAAGCGCCTGCTGATTACCGACACCACCCTGCGCGACGCGCATCAAAGCTTGTTCGCCACGCGCATGCGCACAGAGGATATGCTCAATGCTGCGGACGCCATCGCGCGCCGCACGCCGGGCTTGTTCAGCCTCGAGATGTGGGGCGGAGCGACGTTTGACACGGCCATGCGTTTCCTGCGTGAGGATCCCTGGCAACGCCTGCGTCAACTGCGCGAGGCCGTGCCGAACATCTGTTTCCAGATGCTCTTCCGCGGCTCCAACGCGGTGGGGTACTCCGATTATCCGGACAACGTCGTAAAGGCGTTCGTGAAACATTCGGCCGGGAACGGCATGGATATT
>DPAW01000276.1:3311-4184 GCA_003517285.1 Verrucomicrobiales bacterium | reverse complement strand
CCGCACGTGCGCGCCGAAACCTCGACCGCCCACGCCGACGTAGCCGACCACGATTTTTTCATTGGCGCCCTTCACGTTGGCCGAGGGAGCCTGGCCGGCGCCATACACGGGCACCTTGAGGGCCGCGACGGCGGCAGCTGCTGTTCCGGATTTTTTCAGGAATTGCCGGCGGTTGTCGCCGGACAGGGATTGCTTTTTCTTGCTCATAAAAAACCTTTGGTTTGAGTTGCTCAAACGGGGCACGACAGCATACCCCCCCGGGGGCAAGGGTCAACCCCAATCCTGTGAATGGGATTTGGTTGCGAGGCCGGTTTTTCAGCGGAAAATGCGCCGATGTTCGCCGCCGCCCATGCCCTTGCCCCACTGGATTGGGCGGTGATCGCGGGTTATCTGGTCGGCATCATTGCCTTGGGGGTCTGGCTCGGGCGCGGGCAGAAATCCACGCGTGACTACTTTCTCGGCGGCCGCGATCTACCGTGGTGGGGTGTGGCCCTCTCCATCGTGGCTACCGAGACTAGCGCGCTTACCTTTATCGGCGTACCGGCGATGCTCTTTGCCGAGGGCGGCAATCTTGGCTTCATCCAAATCGTCTTCGGCTACGCGATTGGCCGGCTGATTCTCGCCGTGGTGATGGTGCCTTACTACTTCAAAAATGAAATCTATTCGCCGTTTGCGCTCATCGGCAATGCCTTCGGCCAAGGCGCACACAAGACCGCCGCCGGCCTTTTCCTAATCGCCGGCACCTTGGCCGCCGGCGTGCGAGTGTTCGTCACGTGTATCCCGTTGCAACTGATGCTCGGCTGGGATGTGACCTCGGCGATCCTCCTCTTTGTCGGCTTGTCATTGATCTACACCGCCATCGGAGGGCTCAAG
>DPAW01000276.1:3035-3180 GCA_003517285.1 Verrucomicrobiales bacterium | reverse complement strand
CAAACTGGCGTGGTTGAATACAGATTTTGCGCTGGGCGGCTCGTTCAATATTTGGATGGGCATATTCGGCGCGACCATCTTTGTGTTGTTCACCCATGGCATCGATCAACTTGTGGCCCAGCGCGTGCTCGCCTGCCGCTCCATT
>DPAW01000276.1:0-3016 GCA_003517285.1 Verrucomicrobiales bacterium | reverse complement strand
TACACCGCCATCGGAGGGCTCAAGGCCGTGGTGTGGACCGATGCCGTCCAGTTTGTGCTATTCGTGGTTGGCGGGTTGTTCGCATTATTTTACATCCCCACCCTCATCGATGGCGGCTGGATGGCGGCGATCGATACCGCGCGCGAAGGAGGCAAACTGGCGTGTTTGAATACAGAGTTTGCGCTGGGCGGTTCGTTCAATATCTGGATGGGCATTTTTGGCGCGACCATCTTCGTGTTGTTCACGCACGGTATTGATCAACTTGTGGCCCAGCGTGTGCTCGCCTGCCGCTCCATTGCCGATGGCCGTAAGGCACTGATCTTTAGCGCGGTGACGATCTTGCCGATGATGCTGCTCTTCCTGTTTGTCGGCGTAATGCTCTGGTCGCTGTACCAACACACGCCGATGGCCATCGAGATTCCCCAAAACGCCCTCGGTAAAAAACAAACCGACTACGCCTTCCCCATCTTCATGCTCACCGAGGCGCCCGTGGGCGTGAAAGGCCTGTTGCTCGTCGGCATCTTCGCTGCGGCCATGTCCTCGGTAAGTTCCGCGCTCAGCGCACTGGCGTCCGTGAGCGTGATGGACCTTGGCTTCGGCAAATCTGCTAAGGACGATGACGCCAAGCTGAAGCTCAGTCGTAAAGCGACGATATTCTGGGGCATTGTTTTGGTAGCCGTCGCCTGCGCAAGCCGCGAAGTGGAGTCCGTGATGAACACCGCCTTCGCCCTCGCCGGCCTCACCAGCGGCGGCTTACTCGGTGGCGTGTTACTGGTGTTGGTCCTCAATAAATCCGACGGTCGCCCGATCATCATCGGAATGCTCACTTCGCTCGTCGCGATGCTGGCCATCAAATACGGCCTGAAAGAAGCCATCCATTGGCCGTGGTACACCGTGATTGGTTGCGGCATCACGCTGATGTCTGCGATGTTGGCCAAGGTGGTGATGGGAGATATGAGTTCCACCTCGGCTGATTGAGGGTAGGCTTAGCTAAACCCCTAGACTTAAGGATTAAATTATAGTATTTTAAGAGATAGATTTCATAAAAACCCTTTTAGGATCCCTTGTCGTTGGGCTGGTTCTTGCCGGCATAATTATCGTAGTTGATGCTGAGGCACGGAAAGATGCATTGGGGATTATTGCAGCCTCAATGATATTGGCCCCCACGGCTGTTACCTTTATTTGGTTTTTCAAAAAATATCCAAAGCCCGGCACTCAATTCTTGTTGTTATGCGGATTGCTGGGAGTTTCCGTACTCCTTGCGATATTGTGTAATTATTTTGGTTTGGAAAAAATGAGAAGTGTATTTGCTGTGGGTATAATCGCGTCAGTATTGCTCATTCTAACATGGGCAATCGTTTGGGTATTAAGGCTTGGAAGTAAGGTTAAGGTTACTGGAAGAGACGAAAACAACCCATCAACATAGGTATTACTCTCTAGTAGTCGCCACCCCGGGCTTAACAAAGCACGAATCACACTTTTCCAATCTCCGCAGATGGGGCGGTTTCTCCGGAACCGCCTTGGCGCGCTTGTAGAGCACGCCCGACCTCACCCATTTAAACTCAAGTGCCCCAAGGCAAGCAGCCCGTAGAAAGTGTATTCGCAGTCAAGATAATCATCGGTCCAGTTGCCGTGGAAACCGCCGGTGGCGTTCCAAAGGGTGTCGATGAAATCAAGGCAGCGTTCTGTTTGTTCCTCGGTCAGGCGTACCTCGAGGGCGGCGAGGGAGTGCAGGGCTGTGGCGGTGGTGAGCAGGTCGGGCATCGGCGCGCCGGGCACGGCGACAAAGCCGCCTTGAGGGTGCAATTGTTTCTTCAGCCACTTGCCGACTTCAGCATTAATGGGTAAATGTAGATTGTTAAGTAAGACTACTGCACCGGCGGTCGGGTTGGTGGAGCCGACCGGAAGATTGGGGTGATTGTTCCAGGCGTGATCGGGTGTTTCTAAATATTTTAGGCTTTGGAGAATGCGAAATGGCTTGGGTGGGAGTTTGCCCAAGTCTTGATAAGCACCCAAGGCCAGAAAAGATCCGTAAGCCGTGCCGTGTTCACGCTCAGGGTTATTATCCCAGCCTCCGCAGGGTTTTCGAAAGGCTTCCAGTCGGTTGAGTAGTACTTTTCGAAGGCCTTTAGGCATGCGCTTCTGGCCAAGTGTTCCCCAGCAGCGGCAAAGGCAGCTTAAGTGGACTAAATCTAATCCTTCTCCTTCTTCAAATTTCAGCAGAAATTTTTCTACTGCATTCATATCCGGTTCCACTTGAAAGGCGGCCAATGCATTCAATCCAAAGACGGTATAGTAGAGGTCACTTTCACCGTCTCGATCACAAAACCCGCCATCAGGATGTTGTTGGGAAAGCAGGAAATCACGAACCAAATCACTAGCGTCTTCAAGGACTTTGGGCGCTACACGCGCGACCTGCAGCATTTCCAGCCGGAGGCTCATGAAGTTGTGTTAGGCTTGAACCTTTTGATTCTGGCGTTCGCGAATCTTGTCCAATTCGCTTACGTGCTGGACTTCGCTGCACCAGCCCTTGATTTCAGTATCGTTGAAGATCTTCCCGATTACGCGGCGCAGCAGGCCCTTGAGGTTGGCGTTTTCGAGATCGGTGAGCGAGCGAATGGCCAGTTCTTTATAGGTGAGCTGCAAATCTTCGGCACGTTTTACTGCTTTCAGGTCGGTATACCATTGTTCCAGTTCACTGAAGGTGACTCCATCAGGCAATTGCCGCTTCCAAACTTGTGCAAGTTGTTCTTTCTGTTCAGCTTTGGCTTTCTCATGAGCGACAGCGAGTAGAAGCGTGGGACGTAAGCCTTTAAGGTCGTTAGTTTCACCTTCTTCTCCGAGGTCGGTGAGGTCATCTCGAATCTGATATGCAATACCAAGGTTTTCGCTATATTGGCCGATTATTTCTGATGCTTCATTATATTCCTCTAAATCTGCACAGATTGAGCCAAGGCGGAGTGCGACTTCAAAGGCTGGTGCTGTTTTTTGTCTGAAAATTTCCAGAACTTCCCGG
>DPAW01000375.1 GCA_003517285.1 Verrucomicrobiales bacterium | reverse complement strand
CGCACAATCTTTCAATACCGCGGCCAACAACAGACGGTCAACTCCGCACAACGCCTGCCAGGCAACCTGACCCTGATTAGCGAAGGCGGGCGCCAACCCCAAATCATAATCGTGGACGCCAAAGGCCAGCCCAAAATACGCATCCCTGTGGCTACGCAAACTAACAATCCCAAAGCCCAAATCAGTTTTGCTCGAGCCGCCGCCCCGCGTCGTGTACTAGTCACGCTCCCTGCTGACCGCCAGATTCGTGAATACGATCTGGAAGGCAAAGTCCACTGGAAATGGACTGCACCACATCCCCCGGTAAACGCCGTACGACTGCCCAACGGCCGCACCCTTGTTAGCCTACGCGGAGATCGATTGGTTGAAGTTAATGACGAGGGTAAAATTGTTTGGCAAGTCACCCAAAAAGACTTTGCCAAACCATACCTGTATGCCCTTGGCACTTTCCAAGTCATGGCCAACGGCAATCTGGTGTTTGCTTCATCCAACCCGGATGCAAAAATCAGTCGCCTAATGGAATTGACTCGTGATAAAAAACTTGTCTGGTCCGCCGACCAACAAATACGCCTCCGCCCGACCCAATTCCAAATTCTCACTACCAACGGCCGCCCAATCCCGGGCCCAGCCCTCCGCTAGAGCAACGCCCCCATTTTCCTTTACGGAACACCCTTTGGAGGCTAAAAACTCCGGCCATGAAGACCCGTTCCCTGATCGTGATCACGTGCGCCCTAAGCCTTGTCGGCTGGTTAGGATGCAGCAAAAAACCCGACGCCGAAGGTGATAACGACAGCAGTGAAGCCCGCATTGCTTATGTGACCAATGGAGTAGATCCATTCTGGGATCTTTGTGCCGCCGGCGTGCGCATTGCCGAGAAGGAATTCGGCATCGGTTGTGAGGTGCACATGCCCACCAAGGGTGTGGTGGATCAAAAACGAATCATGGAAGGTCTCCTTGCCAAGGGCATTGAGGGCATTGCCGTAAGCCCAGTGGATGCCGAAAACCAAACGCCTTTCCTCAATGAAGTCGCCGCAAACTCCAAGCTCATCACACAGGATGCCGATGCCCCCAAGAGCAAACGCCTCGTGTACATTGGTACCAACAATTACAAAGCCGGGCGGGCTCTCGGCAAGCTGGTGAAAGAAGCCCTGCCCGAAGGGGGCGAAGTGATCATCTTCGTGGGCCGCCTCGAGCAGCTCAATGCCCGCCAGCGTCGCCAAGGCGTGATTGATGAGCTTCTCGAAAAGCCCGAACAGGAACTCAGCTCGGTCAAATTCGACGCGGTGGACGCCAAAAACCTCACTGCTGAAGGTTCAAAATATACCATTCTTGATACCCGCACAGATAATTTTGATAAAGCCAAAGCCAAAAGCAACGCCGAGGACGCCATCACGAAGTACGAAAATGTGAAATGCATGGTAGGTCTTTTTGCCTACAATCCCCCAGCCTGCATCGATGCCATTAAGGAAGCAAACAAGGCTGGCGAAATCAAGGTCTGCGGTTTTGATGAGCAAGACGCACTGCTTCAAGCCATCAAGGATGGCAACGCCCATGGCACAATCAGCCAACAACCTTGGGAATACGGCTATGAATCCGTGAAAATGCTTAAGAACATCCTCGGCGGCAAACAGCCTGAGACCTCGTTCCATGAGGTTCCCTTCCTCGTCGTCACCAAGGACAACATTGACGAGTTCTGGGCGAAGAAGAAGGAAATGGCCGAACTCGGCAAGCAGGATTAAATGGCCGAAGCCCGCACACCGCTTCTGGAGGTCCGCGGGCTGTGCAAACAGTTCCCTGGCGTTCGTGCCCTGCATGAAGTCACGCTCGAATTACATCAGGGCGAAGTACTCGCCCTGATTGGGGAAAACGGCGCCGGCAAAAGCACGCTCATGAAAATTCTCGCCGGCGTGCAGCCGGCGGATTCCGGAGAATACCTTATCGAAAGCGAACCCGTTCGTTTTCAAAACGTCCGGGATGCCATGGCTGCCGGCGTGGCCTTAATCCATCAGGAACTCAACCTTGCCGCCAATCTGGATCTTGCTGCCAACATTTTTCTGGGCCGTGAACCCAACCAATTTGGTTTTTTTCAAAACAGAAATATCCATGACGAAGCCGCCAAGTTCCTAAAGCGTGTTGGCCTCGACCTCCCCACCGACACCCTCGTGGGAAATTTGCCCATCGGCAAACAACAGTTGGTGGAAATCGCCAAGGCTCTCTCCTGCAATGCCCGTGTGTTGATCATGGATGAACCCACGAGCAGCCTTTCACAAACCGAAACCGAAACTCTTTTTGAAGTGGTACACGACCTGCGACGACAAGGCATCAGTATCATTTACATCTCCCATCGGCTGGGGGAAGTGAAGGAACTGGCCGATCGCGTCACTGTGTTTCGCGATGGCGAAAACGCTGGAGACTTGGCTAAGGATGAAATTAGTCATGACGCCATGGTTCGACTGATGGTCGGCCGTGACCTTTCCGAATTCTACGACCGCCAAATCCATGGCCCCGGCAAAGTGGTTCTGGATGTGGAACAAATCCGCACTCCGGAACATCCGAATACAGAAGTTTCACTCAAAATACACGCTGGCGAAATTGTCGGAATCGCCGGTCTCGTCGGAGCCGGCCGCACGGAATTGCTCCAAACACTGTTCGGCGTCACCCCCGCTCTCGGCGGCACGATTCGAATGAATGGAGAACTGATTCGCCCCCAAAGCCCCCGTGATGCGATCGCCGCCGGCATGGCGCTTGCGCCCGAAGATCGCAAGCTACACGGGTTGGTTTTGCCCATGACAGTCCGCGAAAACGCCAGCCTCGCCAGCCTAAAGCGCGATCAAAATAAGGGGCTCCTGAACTTTTCCGCCGAAGAGAGCGTCGCCGAGGAAGCCGTCGAACAGCTCCAGATCAAGACCCCCCATCTCGAGCAAGTAGCCCGTTTTCTATCCGGCGGCAACCAACAAAAAATCGTGCTCGGCAAGTGGCTCGCCCTTACCCCGCAGCTGCTCATGTTGGATGAACCCACCCGCGGCATTGATGTTGGTGCCAAGCGCGAGATTTACCGGCTGATGGAAAAACTCGCCGGAAAAGGCATGGCTATTCTCTTTGTCTCCAGCGAAATGGAAGAAGTGCTCGGCATGGCTGATCGCGCACTCGTGATGCATGAGGGTCGCATCGCCGGCGAACTGGCCCGCAACGAACTCTCTGAACAAGCTATCATGCAACTCGCCACTGGAACCCCACTCGCCGCCTAATCGTTTACCCGGACACACTGATGAACAAAAATACCCTCGGCATATTCGGTTTGCTCGTCGCCATCTTCGCGATCACGGCCCTTTTGAATGACAAATTCATCAGCGCCTACAACATGCAGAACCTCATCAAGTGGTCGAGCCTCTATGCCGTGATGAGTATCGGCGTGGCCTTTGTGATCATCACCGGCGGTATCGATCTTTCCATCGGGTCAGTCGTGGGCCTAGTCGCCGTCGTACTTGCCTACCAGCTCAAGGTCAAAGGCATCGACCCCGGGCAAGCCATCATCACCACGATGTGCATGTCACTCCTCATTGGCCTCATACACGGCCTGTTGATCACTAAAGCCAAAATACAACCCTTTGTCGTAACCCTGTGTGGACTACTCATTTACCGTAGTCTTGGCCGGTGGCTCACCGACAATCAATCCCTCGGTCCCGTCCCGCTGGAAGACGATAAAGGATACGCCAACATCGATACCATCAACTCCCTCGACCAAATATTTAGCGGCAAAATTGCCATCACCGATTCCTTCAACCTGCCCACTCCCGCACTATTTTTGCTCGCGCTCGGTATCGCCGCTGCCTTGTTCCTTAACCGTACCATCTGGGGGCGTTACCTGTTTGCCCTAGGCAACAACGAGGACGGCGCCCGGTACAGCGGCATCAACACCGATAACATGAAGATCATTGCCTATGTGATTTGCTCCTTCATGGCGGGCATCGCCGGGATTCTCTTCGCCTTCGAGCTGGATTCCGTGCAGCCGGCCCAAACCGGTGAATTTTATGAACTCTACGCCATTGCCGCGGCCGTACTGGGCGGATGCAGCCTGCGCGGCGGCGTTGGCTCCATCTTGGGGGTCGTCATTGCCGCCGCCGTGATCCGGCTCATTTATAATTCCATCAACATGCTCGGCATTTCCACTCATCTTGAATTCGGCATCCTTGGCATCGTAATCCTGCTAGGGGTCATGGCTGATGAATTCCTCAAG
>DPAW01000141.1 GCA_003517285.1 Verrucomicrobiales bacterium | reverse complement strand
AGCCACATCGCCGCTGATCATTCGGTCCGCCACATACTTGTCTGTAACCTTGTTCAAAACATCACGATACTTGTCCTTTAACGATAACTCTTCTGCTGTTTCATTGAATGCTGCGGCTAATTTGCCAAATTCATCGTTACTTCTCACAGGAATTCGTACATCATAATCCCCTTCTCGAAGCCGCATAGTGGCTTTATAGAGACGGCGTACGGGCTTGAATAGGCCCAGAGAAATCAGCCAGCTGATGCCGACGGCCAGAATTCCCATGATCGCGCCGGTGCCCAGAATTTGTGCCTTAATTTCCTCGCGCACCGCCAAGGCGTCCGCCCAAGCGTGCAGGCCCACCTTGTAAGCCTTAGGCAGGGCTGGATCCGAATCCATCGGAGCCACGAACACACGGTAGGGCACACCGTGCATTTGGATAAACGGCGCCTCGGCGTTATCGTCCTGTGCCACGTCCTCGGCATGCATCCGCAGCCAATCGGCCACTTTCGGCTGATCCAGCTCCGCAATGGCTCCGGACAACAGGGCGCCATCCACCCAAACGCCGGTGGCCAATTCGCTCACCTCATCCAATGTCTGCTCACCGCGCCGACTCACCGGGAAGCCCATGATAAACGTGCCCACCTTGCGGCCACCGCCGGCTTGCTCCACCGGCAGACACACAACTTCCAACAGACGGCGAGTGTCATTCAGGCCTGAGATGGCCACATACCCTGATGCCGGCTCGGTCAGATCCACCAATCCGCCGTGCAACGCATCCAGTTTGGCGCGGAATTCACGTTGCGTACGGGTTTGTACAAAGCTGCCGGTGCCCTCTTCGGGCAGTAAGAATTCGCCTTGTTCATCAAGAAACACGAAGTGCGACGCCACCACGCGCGCTCGGTTGCGCGGCACATGGATGACGGGTGGATGATCCGGATTCACTGGGCCACGGCCTTTAAGAAGGGGATCGGCCAACATAGACGCCAACGATTCACGGGTCCGGGCATAAAGCCGACCGACATCCAGTTCCTCCACCGCCTGTTGGACTTCGGGCTGGTTCACAAACCGACCGGCTTGTTGATGGGCCTCCCGCAAGCGGGAGGCCTGTTCGCGGGGAAGGTAACTGAGCTGCTCGTTTACCCGCGAGCGGAACAGACGGTCATTGGCCGCCTCCACACGCTGCAACGCCACCATCAGCGACACCGCCGTGGTGGCTCCCACCACAGCCAGCATGGCCAACAGCAACTTGATTCTGAATCCAAACGAAATCATTTTAGTCGAGAAACTCTTGCTCTCCTTGAGTCATTGATACAGACGCAACGAAGTGACAATAGGATTCAAATTAATTCACAATTCGGCAAAACCCGTGAACAGTCGTACGTCATAGTTTAGCGGCCCGAAACAACACTCGTGAGCCAAAGTTTCCAACCCGTTGGTCACGGTACGGAGCTTCAAGAACCGGCCGACACGGCTACGGAATGCAATAGGCCACTGTCAATTTTGCGCAACTCATGCAGCTGAATCGTGCCACAATAAACGGAAGGCCGCCCGCCAGTGACAAAAAAAGCGCCCCGAAGGGCGCTTGTCTTCAAGGGGGTGGAGTCCTTTAGTGCCAGCCACCGCGTGCAATCTGGTTGCCTACATCGGCCTGACCGCCTTCCAGCTCTTTGTTATTTGCAATAGCTGCAGTAAACGTGGCCTGGTCTTGCTGCTGCACTGAGTTATCCGCAAAGGCCATGTTGCCTTGGCCTTCATCCAAGCCGCTCATGTTGTAGCGCTTGTCTCCATTCGGACCGAGCCATTGCTCGTCATCGCGCAGGGTACGGTGCACCGGACGCCAATTGTGGGTCCAGTTGTTCATGTGGTTGGGCGTATTACCGGTGGGATTGCCGCCCTCGATGTTGCGGGTCATCAAAGTGATGGAACCAGAGCCCTTTAGGTCATCTCCACTCTTGTGTAGGCCATAGCTGATACCACGCTGGTGCACATAAGCACTGTTCCAGAAGGAACGTCCCCAGCCATTCAGCTTGCCGTCACGCACGTCTTGATCGTTGGTGCGCTTGCAGCGCGGATCAGACGGAGAATGCAGAGAAGAGGAATTGGCGAGATCCTGCCGGAGTTGGTTGTGCGTAAACAGGAATCGCAAATCCCCGCACATGTGCACGAGCATTCCGCGGTCTTTGGCCAAGTCCTGGGCCGTCTTTCTGTTCCATCCTTGTCGATTATGGGCTGCTGCTGATTCATCCACAATCATCTTGTATTCGAGAGCACCATCTTCAGCAGTCATGTACCAAGGGTATGCTTGCTCTTTATCTCCAGCAAATGCTGTAAGAGCCTTTTGTACATTGCCGAGCTTGCTGGCGCATTTCATGCGGTTGGCCTTTTTCTTGGCCTTGGCCAAGGTGGGGAGAAGCATGCTGGCGAGAATGCCAATAATGGCAATGACGACCAGCAATTCGATCAGAGTGAATGCTTGTTTGGTTTTCATTTTTCTATTCTGTTGGGTTTGTAGGGTTGCCCCTAGATGACTGGAGATTCGCAATTCCGATGCCAGTTTGATTTTTATCATAAATTCTTTATTTTTAATTTATACACAGTTTTTGTGGACAGTTTTTTTTACTTTTATGATTTTTTTTCACATTTCTGTTAGCCGTGTGTGAAACACACGCATTTATAATAAAAAAACCGCCCCGATGGGGCGCCTGCCATGCCGCATTCCGAGAACGCGTTTTTCAGCAATATATGGATAAGTGATTTTTTCATTTGTTTTTTAAAAAAAGAGAATATCGGGAAAAAAAAGCTTCAAATTTGACCAGTAAATTGACAAATAATTCCCCACCGGCTTTTTGAGTGCCGCAAATGAAAAAAGATTAAACTTATGAAAGAACTCCTGAAACTATTCCCGATCTTGGGCTTGGCTTCGTTTATGGGCCTCTCCATGGGCTGCGGTGGAGGTGATGCCGGCGGGGACGAACCGGTAGAAGATCCATCCGAGATTGAAGATTATCCGCAAGATCCCCAAGCAAGCGATTCTACAGAGTAGAATTCTTCCGTTCAATTTTATGAACTTCACACTCGGCCTTCGGCCGAGTTTTTTTTAAACAAAAAAAGGCACCCCCGCAGGAGTGCCTTAATTTTGATTTATACTACTCTACCTTAGTGACGCGTAGGACGGCTTACATAGTAATTTGGGTCGCTGGTAATACCCGCATCGGATTTGCCGAAAGCATCAACTGCCGCAGCAAGTTCTCCGTCCGATGCCTGAGAAACACTACCGTCAGCTAGGCTGAATCCACCTTGGTCATCATCCAAGCCGGACATAAGATATTTTTTCTTATTGTTACTATTGGCATCTGCCAGATTGGCCCACTGACCCGAAGACGCGTGGTTCAATCCAATGCCAAGGCGGTCACGCCATTTGCCGTCTTGCCCGCCCATGCCAGGGTACTCAAAACGGGAGGAGGAGCGACTTCCGTCTTTGTGCTGGCTCGCCCCGGCTACATTGCGAGTCAAAGTTAGGAAGCTAGCAGGACGCAGCAGATCGCCGCCACAGGCGTGTGCATAGCTCATTCCGCCTCGCTTGATCATAGGGAAAACGCCCCATTCCCAGTCGCCGCAGCCAAAATTGGTGATCTTTGCATTCCGGATGTCCGTATCATTGTCACGCTTGGCAGCTGGGTCGCTGGG
>DPAW01000257.1 GCA_003517285.1 Verrucomicrobiales bacterium | reverse complement strand
TGGATGGTTTTCATGATCATCGGCCCGCGCCAAATCACCGGCTGATCGCCCTCCAGCAGGAAGCCCATGCTCATCAGCTTCACGCCGTGGTTCATTAACGGGACGAGTTTTTCTTCCGGACTCACCAAGGGCCGTTCGTTCACGCCCATCATCAGTGGCACGCTGGGGCCGTAGATGTCGCAATCGAGCAGCCCCACTTCGGCACCGGTTTGCGCCAGCGCGCAGGCGAGGTTTACCGAGCAGGTGCTCTTGCCCACGCCGCCTTTGCCGGAAGCCACGGCGATCACCTTGTTGATGCCGGGAATCCTGTTGGGCTTGGCCTGCCCCCCGCCTGCGGGGGCCTGACCAGCCGGCGGCATCTTCACCTGCACCATGGCGCGTTCAATACCGTCCAACGCTTTCACCGCCGCCTCGCACTCCGCCTTCAACTGCGCGGCCACCTCGGGATTGTGGGTCGTCAACTCAAGGTCAATGCCTGCCGATCCGTTGGCCGCCGCCACGCCTTTCACCAACCCGAACGACACAATGTCGCGCGAGTAGCCTGGATAATTTACGCCCTTTAGCGTCTCTTTAATTTGCTCTTCGAGATTCATGTTACGCATCCCACGTTGGCGACAGGGTGCGGAGTTTGTCGACCTGTTTGGGGATGATCTCCAGCACGTGGTCGATGTCCGCCGCAGTGGTGTCACGGCCGAGGGAGAGGAGAACGTTGCCCTTGGCTTGGGCTGCGTCAAGCCCGATCGCCGCGAGTGCGGGGGGGAGGCCGAGGTTTTGCGTCACACACGCCGTGCCACTGGCGATCGCCACCCCCTGCATGTCCAACGCCAGCGCTAGGCCTTCGCCTTCCAGACCGGCCAACGAATAATTCAACTGCGTCGGCAACCGATTCGGACCGGGCTTCGGGCCGTTCAATGTCATCTGTTCAATCCGCTCCAGCAAACCGCCATGCAGTTGCTGTTGGAGTGGAGTCACCTCGATCGCCGGCAAGGCCGCGCCCGCGCCCGCGCCGACGATGGCCGCGAGATTCTCCGTGCCGGCCCGCAATCCGCCCTGTTGTACGCCGCCATGCAATTGCGGGGCCAAGGGCACGCGCGGATTGCGGTATAACACCCCCACACCTTGCGGTCCGCCAAAACGGTGCGGGGCCAGAGTGAGCAGGCAGATGGAATGCGCCGTCACATCCACCGGCAACCACCCGCCGCTGGCAGTAGCATCGATCAGTAACGGAATGCCACGTTCGCCCGCCAAGGCGCCAAGTGCGGGGAGGTTTTGCACGGCACCGAGATCATGATTGGCATGGTGCGTGGCGATGAGGATGGTTTGCTCGGTGATCGCCTCCGTCACGGCTCCAACAGACAAACGTCCCTCGCGATCCACGGGCACACGCGTGGCTGTGAAACCCTGTTGTTCGAGCCAAGCAACCGATTGGTCGATCGAGGGATGTTCGATGTTCGAAAGAATCAGGTGCGTGCCGCGTTCGCGCTGGGCCTCGGCGACGCCTTTGACTGCGAGGTTATTGGCCTCCGTTCCGGAACTGGTGAACACCAGATCGTCCGCCGGCGCGTTGATCATCGCGGCGCATTGGGCGGCGGCTGTGTCGAGGGCTTCGCGAGCCTTGAGCCCGTGCCGATGCAGGGAGGCCGCATTACCGTGAATCTCCTCCAGCCACGGACGCATTGCCGCGCGTACTTCGGGAGCCAGCGGCCCGCCCGAGAGATGATCCAGATACACGCGGCGTTTCATGCAGGGAGCGTGGACGGGGGAGGGTTACTTGAGCAACGACAAATATTTCGACAACACGCCGATGTGGTCGATGAATATTCTGGTTTCCACACGATCCCCGAAGGTCATCCCGCGGGTTTCGAGTTTGCCTCGGGTGATCCAGCGGCCTTGAGCGTCCTGCGCAGCGATCACGGTTCGGACCTTTTTCTCCATGGACTCGGCGCGCGCGGCGCGTTGGGCGGCGGTGAGCGTCTTGGGTGTTTGTGCGGCGAGCCAGGCGGTGCGGCCTTGTTTACGCACAGCTTCGAAATAGCGAATCATACTCTCCACGCCATAGGAACTTTGGAAGCTGTAATGCGTGGGCATATCGTTGTCCCGATAGGACAGCTGATATTTCTTCGTGAAATACAGGGGCCGGTTGGTTTGCAGTTCATAAAACCGCGCCCACTTGCCCGGGGCGATGGCCGAGCGTCGGTACCAATCTACGGCGGGTGCCACGGCGTTCAGGTATTTAGTGTCGCCCGTGGCGAGATACAGATCGATCAAGGTGCGACAGGCGCCGACGCTTTCGCCGCCGGTGACCGAGGGAGGCTCAAACTTGCGCGCCCATGCTGGCTCCATGCGGGCGTTGTATTGCTGGGCCCACACCGGCTGCGGCTCGGGCATTTGCGCGCGCAAAATGAATTCGCCGCCGCGCTGTGCCGCCTGCAGGTATTCCGGTCCGGCGGTCACCCGATGCGCGTCTAGCGCCAGCAACACGCAGTCGCGATGGGAATTGTCATTCAACGTGTAGTGGTTGATGTAGCTGGCATTGGGATACACGCGCGACCACGTTTTGGGATAGCGCGCGGGCAGCACGGGAAAATCCTGCGGCTGTTTGGGCACGCCGTCGTACCGCTGCGGCCAAGCGCCGTTGGGGTACTGGGCCTCGAGCAATTTGCGCAGGCCCAGATCGCGTGCGCGGCGAATGGCCAGTTCGCGCGGCATGTTGCCCGTGGCCACCTCGCCGAGTGCCAGCAGAAAACGCAGGCAGCTTTGCGAGGTGTTGTCGTCGAAGGTCGAAATGTTTCGGCGCAGCGTCCTTTGTGGGTCGCGGAAGTCATGTTGGTAATCCCAGCCGCCACTGGCCAGCTGCGCCTTGGCAAGTGCGGCGCCGGCGGCCAGCGCGTGGTCCAGCAGCGCGAGTTCGCCCGTGCGTTGGTGGGCTTCCAAAAAAGCCATACCCATCGAAGGCGTGCCCGGCGGCTGCAGCCACATCATCGATCGGCTCGCGCGGTTTTCGCCCGCGACCAGTTGCAAGTCTTTGGAGTAACGCCACAAATATCCGCCTTCCGCCGAGATCGACCGCATAAACGCCGCCCCTTTCAACAACGCCCCCCGCGCCTGATCGGGCGTGTCGGCGGCCAGAGCCATCCACGGAAGCAAAATGAAACTGAAGAATCGCATGCCAAAACGTAATTTTTGAAAGCGGGATCGACAATGCTGAACCCGTGAAGGGCCTGACACGTTTCCCCGTTGACGGGTGAGGTTGGGAGTGGTCTGCTCGGGCCGGATTATGAGAATTATTCTGGGTTTATTCTTGGTGCCACTATGGCTGGGGGCGCAGCAGGTGGCGGTGAAGGAGCATCAGCTTTCTAACGGCATGAAGGTGCTGTTGCTCGAACGCAATGATGCGCCAAGTATTTCCGGCGGCTGGGTGGCGCGTGTGGGCAGCGTGGACGAACGGCCAGGCATCACTGGCATGGCGCATTTGTTTGAGCACATGATGTTTAAGGGCACGCCGACGATTGGAACAAAGGATTACAAGAAGGATATAGAGATCATTGCTGCGCAGGAAAAAGTACGGGACGCGATGCGCTCGGAGGAACGCCGGATGCGCGAGATGTGGCGTCGAGGTGAAATCACCGACTTGCAGGATCCGGACCAGAAGTCGGTGGAGTGGAAGCAGTTAAATGAGGAGTTTAAGAAACTAGTGGAGGATCATCGTAAGGTGATCGTGAAGAACGAGTTCGACCGAATTTATACAGCTAATGGCGGCAGTGGGATGAACGCCTACACGAGCTACGATCATACGGCGTATTTTATCACCGTACCGGCGAACAAACTGGAACTGTTCATGTGGATGGAGAGCGAGCGATTGTTGCGCCCCGTCCTCCGCGAGTTTTACGCTGAGCGCGATGTGGTTTTTGAAGAGCGCCGAATGCGTACAGAGAGTACGCCATTGGGGAAATTTTTTGAGAGCTTCAATTCGCTCTTTTGGGAATCGCATCCTTATAGCTGGCCAATCATTGGATGGCCTTCGGATATCACAGCAATTTCCAAAAAGCAGGCCGACGACTTTTACGGAACCTATTACATGCCGCAAAATCTGACGCTAGTGTTGGTAGGGAATTTTAAATCCAAACCGGCACTGGCCTTGGCTGAGAAATATTTTGGTCGCCTGAAGAAAGGTGAGGGTCTGCCGCCGGACGTGGTGACGCTGGAGCA
>DPAW01000259.1 GCA_003517285.1 Verrucomicrobiales bacterium | reverse complement strand
TGCCGGCGATTACCGGTTCCTGAGTGTGGAGGAAACTCCCGAAGGCGCCGCAGCTCACATGCGCCTAATTCTGCCAGACGGCAGCTTGAACTATCATCGACTCACCATTGGCCGCAACGCCGGCCAACAGCCGGTGGCGGTGGATATATATGTTTATATCTACGGCGAACCGCTCAGCCACACGCTTGGCCGCATGATGGGGCAGTTATCCGGAGGCTCCGAGGCTGACAGTCTGGCTGTCGCCCAAGGCATGCAACGCGCGATGGCCGCCCTGCAAGCCGGCAAACCCGCCACCACGGAGGCCATCCTGAGCGCCCTCCCGCCTCGGTGGCAGAAACAAAAAAGCATCATGCAAATGCGCATCATGGCGGCCGAAGGCGTGGCCGCACAAAAAATGCAGGCCGGCAACCCGATCGGCAATGCGTACCGGGAAGCCGTCGAAGCTTTTCAAGCCGCATTTCCGAAGGCGAATAATCTGCCGTTGATAATGATGAGTTACCATTTTCTCGGCCAGGATTTTCCAAAAGCCGCCAAGGCCGTGGATCAGCTGGATCAACAGGTCGGCGGTGATCCCTATCTGAACCTCTTCCGCGCCAACATCGCGATGGGCCAAAACCATGCCGAGGCGGCGCGAGGCTTCGTGGAGACGCTCATCAAAGCCCTGCCGGACAAGGCCACCGAAGGCTATGGCATTCTGCTCGATCAGGCGATTGAGACCCAAAACCACGTCGAAACCACCCGCGTGCTCAAGGCGTTGGAGGCTGAAACCCCTGTCCGTTTTCCAATTGATTTCAACAAAGCCGAACCCTTCGACAACTACATGGCGTCCTCCGAATACGAGAAATGGAAGGCCTACAAAAATGAGGCTGAACAGCCAGAATAAGGAGGATTTCGAACGCCTCAATCGCCCAACTGGCATTGCATTTGCTTTGTTTGAGGGTACTGTGAAGACCATGAACCCCATACTAGGGTTGGCGCTTGGCTTAGCGCTGGCGCTGTTAAATACGGGCTGCGGCATTACGTTTCCCAACTCCACCGCGCCCGTGACGGAGCAGCCGTTGATTCAGATCCCCGATAATCTCGGGCCGGATGAAGCCGCAGAAGCGACCGCCCCCGCCTTGCCCGGGCCTGAGACCCCGCCAGACACCCAGCCAGATATTACGCCAGCCGAGCCGCCCTACATGGCGCCACCGTTGATACCCGGCTTCAATCCGGAAACCGTGGAGGCTCCCGTACCCGCCAAGCCAACGGAGCCAACTATCCCTCAACTTCCCACCCCCGAATCGCAATCAGCCCCGGCCACCACTCGCGCGCGGGCAG
This sequence comes from Verrucomicrobiales bacterium, assembly GCA_003517285.1. Classification (GTDB taxonomy): domain Bacteria; phylum Verrucomicrobiota; class Verrucomicrobiia; order Limisphaerales; family UBA1100; genus UBA1100. Next base: position 2,721 of record DPAW01000259.1, on the reverse strand, counting down.
TAATCCGGCAGGACGATGGGTTGGTGTACGCCCCGGAAGCCACCGCCCCGTTCAGCGGGATTGGCCAGGAAACAGATGCCGAAGGGCGCGTGCTTTATGAAGGCGAATTCCACGGAGGTCTCCGCGAAGGCGAAGGTTTGCAGCGCGATGCAGCAGGGCTCCCTCATCGCGAGGGTCTCTGGAAAAAGGGCCGTCTGTACACTGGCACAGTGTATTTTTACTACGCCGCCACGGATCAAGTGAAACTTCAAGGCGAATATCTTCAAGGGCGCCTGATTGACGGCAAGAATTTCGACCGCGCTGGGCGCTCGTACTAGCGCCACTCACTTCCGAGGATTACTCCATCCTCGGCAGACTGAAGATTCGCCTCGCCCTGACGGCTGCGGATTGACGCCGGTGCAGCGCGCGACTACCTTGAGCCCATGCGCGGTTCGTTGGCATGTGTACTGGGAATCACACTATTAGCGGCCGGCCTCTTCGGCTGCAAACCCAGAGCTCAACCCGCCCCCCACCAGCTCAAGCCGCTTGTGAAGGCTGATCCGCAGGGCGAAGCCGAAGCGGCAATCCGCGAACTCGCCAGTCAGGTGCATGCCGCCTTCCTCAGTGGCGACCCCGCCAAGCTTGCTCCCCTAGCGCTCTGGGGATTACCCGTGGAAACCCTGCACGCTGGCATGAAACAAGTGTACATCGTCGATGCCCGCATCAGCGCCGCCCGCATCAAGGCCGTGCCCGCCACTAACCGCACAACCGTACACACCAATACACTGGAGAAACTCGAACTGTTTCTCGCCGAACCGAACCGTCAATTTGAACCCATGAAAGCCGGCCTGACCGAAGGCGTGCAGGAATTCAAAAAACAAAACACCACCCTTCTCACCCAAGCCGCCGCTGAGGATGCGCCGGATTGGACACAATCCACCGCCCCGAGCATCGTCGTGCGGCCGGGCGTAAACCTGGCCACTCCCCTGCCCGAAGGTGCAGCTGATGTGCTCTTCAGTTGCGCCGGCCGCAGCTATCAGCTCAAGCTCAACAACTGCGTGAAACTCCCCGGCCACGGCTGGGTATTGGGTGCCGATATTGAGCTCATCGACCTCGCCGCCCAGGCCGAAGCCGAAAAGGCCTGGACCGAGGATTTCCCCGCCGCCCAATTACGCGCCACCGAACAAAAGAAACGGCTGTTAGTGAACTTCACCGGTTCCGATTGGGAACCGCTCTGCATCGGCCTGAACAAAAATGTGTTAACCCAACCGGAGTTTCTCCAACACGCCAACGAACATTTTGTCCTCGTGAAGGTGGATTTTCCGCGCAACAACCCGCAAGCCGATCCGCAGCGGGAAGCCAATCAAATCCTCGCGCGCGCCTATCGCGTGCAAAGCTTTCCCGTCGTGCTCGTGCTTGAAGCCAACGGCACCGAAGTCCAACGTCTAAAGGGCTACAACGGCGTTAGCCCAGCGGATTTCATCGAATCCCTCACGCCCCCTAAACCCACTCCCCCCACCCCCAAGAAGCAATGAAACCACTACCACTCATCTGCCTGACGGCCATGCTGGGCCTAATCGCCTGCGGACCACAACAAAACGCATACCAGAACGCTGCCGAAGTCCCCTCGCCCGATCCTCGCGCCAAGCAACTGTGGGGCGACAATCTCGAGATCGCCAAGGCTCAGGCCGCCACGAACAACAAGCTTGTGTTCGTGGATTTCACCGGCAGTGACTGGTGTCCGCCCTGCATGGCACTGCACGACCATGTGCTCACGCAAAAAGCGTTTCTCGATTTCGCTGAGAAAAACCTCGAGTTGGTCGTCATTGACTTCCCAAAAAACAAGCCTCTTGACGAAAAAGTAGAACTCGCCAACCGCGCTCTGGCAGAACAGTATAAAATAGGGAGCTTTCCAACCGTCCTGGTCCTAGATGTGGACGGTAGCGTGGTACATCGCGAAGAAGGATTCGGCAACAAAAACGCCCAAGCTTACACTGCCGATCTCAAGAAGGCCCTCGATAAATAACACTGTCGATAACCCCCCCTTGAGCCTAGCCTCCATGGGGCTACATTCGGCTCGTGAGATATGTTGGGTTCATATTTCTTGGATTAATCCTCGGGTGCTCGCCTAAAAAAGAACAGGCCGCCCCCCCTAAAAAGACCGGCCTGCGCCTCGCCAAAGCCAAGCGGGAACCCAAGGATCTCGCTCAGAAATTCCAGCAAACCCTCGCAGACAATGATGCCGAGGATATGATGATGCTCTCCATTCTGGGCCACGGCTTAAACAACTGGAAAGTCATCGCCCAAGCCCGGAACGCGCGAGCCCTAGAAAGCTACGAAGCCGAACTGGCCGCCGCCAAAAAGAAACCCCGTGAAGAACGCTCAGAAAAAGAACAGGCCCGCTACTTCACGCTGCACAGTCTCATCGGCAAAATCAAGCAGTCCAACACCGACAAATTTTGGCAGGCCCAAGAAGCCGAACTACCCAATCTGCGTCGGCAATTCATGGAGCAACAGTATCTGCAATTCGTCCTCGCCCTTACCGAAGCCGGCCTCAACCCGGAAGCGGCCAAACTGGGAAAAATCAACACTTCCCGAATTACCGACAACTACCTGCAAGCCGGCCTCAATGGCGGCACCGTGATCCTCCATTATCAGGCCGATGGCGAGGATTTGGAAACCGGCGTCGCCTTTGAGTGTGTTGAATTTCAGGATGAAGGCTGGCTGATTGTTGGCCAACCC
>DPAW01000304.1 GCA_003517285.1 Verrucomicrobiales bacterium | reverse complement strand
ATTCAGGCGGGCGTGGACAATGCTGTGGCCACGCAATACCTCGGCGGCTGGCTGGGGCGGGGCGGGGTCACGCCCAGTTACGGCAACGGCCACCTCAACGCTGCTGGTACGCACGTGCTCACCTTTCTGCTGTTGGCCAAAGAATGCGGTGCGAAGGTGCCCGACCAAACGTTGGACGATGCGTTGGTACATTTCTATCGGTACGCCGGACGCGGGGGGAATCCCTATGGCGATAACCGCCCCGAGTACGGGTTTGTCGACAACGGTAAGAACGGTCTGCTCGCTTTTGCCATGGCCGCCGCGGCAGCACTCACGCCGAACGGCGAACAATCGGTCTATGCTCGGGCCCGCGATGTTTGTGCCATGCAGAGTTTTTACACTACTAGCTTCATGCTCCACGGCCATACGGGCGGGGGGATCGGTGAAATTTGGCGGAGCGCTTCCATGGGTTTGCTGCACGAGAAGAAACCCCGTCAGTACCGTGAGTTCATGGATCAACGTCAATGGCATTATGATCTTTCCCGCCGCTTCGACGGCTCGTTCGGTATTCTTGGTGGGGCCGGTTATGACAAGGAACAATGGGGTGTGGCTTATCCGTTGGCCTACACGATTCCGCGTAAGACACTACGCATTACCGGCGCGGCGCCCTCGCAATTTTCCAAACGCTTCAAACTCCCCGAACTGCCTTGGGGCACCGAGGCGGACAATGCGTTTTTTTCCCTCGAGGCCGCTGCTGATGCCGATGGACACAAGCAGGATCTCAGTAAGGAAACGCTCGCGGCAGATTCGAGCAAAGCCATTTTGATACGGCTCCATAATTCTGGCGAGGTGAGTGATGACCTGCTCCGTAAATATATTTTTCATCAGGACCACAACATCCGCTTTGTGGCCGCCAATAAGGTACTCGGAATTAACAGCGGCTACATCGGCTGGCGTTCGCCGGGTGGCTCGGTACGCAAGGCGTTGATGCTGGAACTGCTTCGACATCAGGATCCCCGCGTTCGCCGCGCGATGTTTGGCGCCATCAACAAGCGGCCTGATGTGCTCGATCGGGAGGTATTCGATTTGGCAGTGCACTCGGTTAGGGATCCCAAAGAATCCTGGTGGGTAAAGGACGCCGCTCTGCAGATTATCGGCAAGGGTTCCGCCGACTGGGTGACGCCTCATATCGATCTCCTGTTGCCCTATCTACGTCACAGCGATTGGTGGCTGCAAAACGCGGCGTTGACGGCGCTCACGCCGGTGGCCGCGGATACGCGTTGCTATCAACGCGTGCTGCCGGCAATGGGCGAGCTGATCCAGAGTAACCAACGTACCGCGTTAACGAGGGGGCTTATGCCTAGTATTCGCGCCCAGATCAAGGCGGCCGGGCCGGAGGTACAGGCGTTGGCGACCGCGACGCTCAAGGAAACCTTCACCGGTTTTATCGGGGTAAAGACCACGCCGGGCGGGCAGGACGTGACCTCTACTTACGACGCCCATCTCGGGTTCATCGCCGCCTCGTTGGCGGATGTGCCGGGCGGGCTGGATGTGCTCTACGAGATTTCCCGCGAGAAATTTCCCAGCGAGATTCTGCCTTACAAGGAGTTTTATCTAAAAGCCGATTCTAGCCGGTTTGGACCGTCGCTGCGCGAGGCGATTCCTCCGATTATCACCGGAGAATTGATCCCCGAATACGTCGGCCGCAACCGGACGCGACTGCATCAACTGGCTGCGGCCGAGATTCAATCCGGTTACCCCGGTGGCTCTCGGGATGCCATCGACGGGTTGGCCGCCCTGTATGATCGCGCCGGCGATGAGGATTACGACTGGAATATGTTCATGGACCTGCGCAATGTTGAGTGGTCCTACCACAGCTTCGACCCCATCGCCGCCGAGCAGGTGCCTTTCGATCAGCTCGTTACGCGTTATCGCCCAGTGACATTACCCACGGGGCTGGAAGATTGGTTTGTTCCGGCACACAAATCGGCCTTGTGGAAACGCGGTAAGAGTCCCTTCGGTAATTTCAAGGGCAAGCTCCCGGCCGGCCCCGTACACAAGTGCGGCCCGGGCTGCGTGGGGCCCGGTTGTTATGGGGCCACGAAGGTGAATTCGTTTTGGGAACGGGAAGTGTTGCTTCTGCGCGGCACGTTCAAGGTGCCGCCGCTTAAGGAGGGGCACCGCTATCGACTACGAGTGAATGACGGTAACCACGTTGGCTCTGGCGGCGGTCATCTTATTTATGTGAATGGCAAGCCATTGATTGAAACCAAGACCTGCAATGGCCGCGGCTCCGGCGGGTTGCCCAAGGGCGCCTATATCACCAGAGATTTTCTTGATGATTTTCGAAAGGGAGAAGTGACACTGGCCGCCGTGACCTTTCTGCGCTTCAACGACAAGTATAAGGTGAAGCCCAGTTCGAAGGACCCCCAAGGCAAGTTCAGCCTGCATCTGGAGGAACAGAAACTGCCGCCGATGGGTGATGAGCTGGTTTACAAATCGGCCACGCTCGTCCCCATGTTGTCCATGGAGTGGCAGGCGGGACAGGATCCAGAAGATCGCGAGAAATCCGCCACGGCGCGGAAGTATCGCTGGGACGGTCAAGTGGTGGCCAACCCCGATGTGCTCGGGAACTGGAAGGTGCTCACCGCGGTGGCGGCCATTGAGGATTTCGACCCCACTCGGAAAACCGGTAATGACCGCAACCCGCTGTTTTCTGAGATCACTTTTCAGGCAAACGGCCGGACCAAGCATCCGACTCTGATTTGGTCCGGTGATATCTTAATGGATTTAAACCAATATCAAGCCCTCAAGATCGTGGCCCGGACATTGGACGGCACGCGCTATTTGTTCGTGGAGGCCGGTGGATTTGGCACGCGCAAAAAGCCCGGCTGGAAACCGAAACTGCTGGTCCTCGCGCGCGACTGATTATTTGGCTTTTAAAAACATGATGAAGATAATGCTCCCTCTTGTTTTCTGGGCGCTGTTGGCGGCCCCGAATCTGTTTGCGGCGCAGCTGGAATTGGCCGCGCCTTTCACGGACAATGCAATTCTACAGCGGGAAACCGCCGTGCCCGTTTGGGGCTGGGATGCCCCGGGCAGCAAGGTGACCGTGCAGTTCGCCGGCCAGACCAAGACAGCTGTTGCTGGCAAAACCGGCGACTGGATGGTGAAGTTGAATCCACTGAAAATCTCACGCACCGAACGTAGTCTCGAGGTGAAAAACAATCGTGGCCAGACAATCACGCTCAACGGGGTTTTGGTTGGTGAGGTGTGGTTTTCGTCCGGCCAATCAAACATGGTTTGGACGGCTGGCAAAAGCATGTGCAATCAACTGGCGCGCGATCTCGCCTCGGCCAAAGAGGATATTCCGATCCGCGAAATCAACATCAACACCGTGTCCGCGCTGTACCCGCAGAAACGCGCCACCTCGGATGATGGCTGGAAAAAGGCCAGCGCCGCGGGCGGGTTTTCCGCGTTGTCCCTCTCCTTTGCGTACGAGCTATACAAGGAACTTAA
>DPAW01000313.1:3814-6020 GCA_003517285.1 Verrucomicrobiales bacterium | reverse complement strand
CTGCGTTCGATGCGCGCGGATGTGCCGAATCACGAACCGTCGTTGATGTTGATGAACTGTGGCGAATCGTTGCAGGTGCGGCCCAGCATGGGCTCGTGGCTGACCTACGGTTTGGGCACGGAGAATCAAAATCTCCCCGGCTTCATCGCGATGTGCCCCGGTTATCCGATTCAGGAATCTCAAAATTGGCAGTGCGGATTCCTTCCGGGATCATTCCAGGGTACCTACGTGGATACGCGTAAAACAAAGGTTGAGGATTTGATCGCACACATCCGCAATCCGCGCCTGTCGCTGGAGCAGCAGCGGCGTCAGCTGGATTTGCTGCGACGGATCAATGAGCGCCATGCAAAGGCGCGCCAAAATGAATCGCAACTGGAAGCGCGTATTCATTCCTTTGAGTTGGCTTACCGCATGCAAATGGAGGCGACTGATGCCTTTGATATTTCGCGTGAACCAGAGCATGTCCGTGAGCGCTACGGCAAAACCACGCAGGCTCGGCAGATTTTGATCGCCCGCCGTTTGATTGAGCGCGGAGTTCGTTATGTGCAGGTGTGGCACGGCAACTCGCAGCCCTGGGATAATCATGATGATTTGGAGATTCGCCACCGCCACTTGGCCAAGGAATGCGATCAGGCAATTGGAGCCTTGTTGACGGATCTCAAGGAGCGCGGTCTACTCGAGGATACGATTGTGATGTGGGGTGGGGAATTCGGCCGTACCCCCGTGGTGGAGTTGCCCAAGGCGGGCTCCAATGCCGGCAAGGTGAATGGGCGTGATCATAATCACCACGGCTTCTCTATGTGGCTGGCCGGCGGCGGCGTGCGCGGCGGGATGGCGTACGGCGCCACGGATGAATTTGGATTTAAGGCCGAGGATAACCCGATGCATGTGCATGATCTGCACGCGACGTTATTGCATCTGATGGGGTTTGATCATGAGAAATTGACCTTTCGCCACGCCGGCCGTGATTTTCGTTTGACCGATGTGCACGGCCATGTGGTCCACGAAATTATTACCTAATGGAAACTGCAGAGCTAACGCGTGATTGTGAAGTAACGGTGATTCCCGGCGGGGATCGCATGACCTTGTCGGCCGGCACGCCGGTGGATATTACCCATAGCCTCGGCGGCACTTACACCGTGCGTGCCGGAGGCAGATTGTATCGGGTGAATCCGTCTGATGCGGATGCGCTCGGAAAAGAGGTGGAAGAAACGGTTGCCGAGTCCGGAGGCGAGGTAACTGCTGAGCGGGTGCATGAGGCATTGAAGAATGTGTATGATCCAGAGATCCCTGTGAACATTGTAGATCTGGGATTGGTATATGACACCTCGGTGTTGCCTGATGAAAATGAAGTGAAAGTTCGGGTGCAAATGACGCTTACCGCACAAGGCTGCGGAATGGGCCCGAGCATTGCGGCGGATGCCCAAAACAAGATTCTCGCTTTGGGTGGAGTGTCACAGGCCGATGTGGAAATTGTCTGGGATCCGCCCTGGCATCAAAGCATGATCTCCGAAGAAGGTCGTCAGGCACTTGGTCTAGAATAGGCTTCTCAGTGCCGCGAAAGAGGGTTGACGACCGCGAGCTTCCTCAGCATACTCCGCCACCTCGTGGGGTCGTAGCTCAGTTGGTAGAGCACCACAATGGCATTGTGGGGGTCATCAGTTCGATTCTGTTCGGCTCCACCAAAATTTGGCTTCAGCAGTTTTGCTGGAGCCTTTTTTATTGTCTTTGAACGAAGGCCGGAGAGAGTTCATAGCAGGCGATCGCAGTGGCGATGGGGTCGCAAACTTTTTGACTCTACACTTGGCCAAGTATCTCGAAGTTAATGTCGCCGCGATAGCCGAGCTCGAAGGTCGTGTCGGCGGTGGTGGTGGTGGCGATAAATTTCCGGTGGTTTATGGGGATGAATTATTGGCCCACGGCAATCAAGTGACCGTAGGTGCGAATGTACATGCGTTGATGCGCGATGGCAGGAGTGGAGTTGCAGCGTTCATCAAGATCATTGATGGCAAGGATTTCGAATTTTCCGTCTCCGCGCATCACGATGGTTTTGCCGTTTGAATCGATACAGAAAATATTGCCGGCAGCAGCAACTGGGCTACCGAAAAAGCGGCCGCTGCGGACGGCGCGTTCGTTCCAGTGAACCTTGCCGGTGGCAGCTTCTACGCAGGAGACAATACCTTGGTCGTTCCAGAGAAAAAGATTT
>DPAW01000313.1:0-3435 GCA_003517285.1 Verrucomicrobiales bacterium | reverse complement strand
ACCTCTTCCATTTGATTGCCTTTCGGGCGGAGGGCGACAACGTGTTTGAGTTTGGTGACGAAACCGCAGGTGCCAATGACAAGATCTCCCGCAATAATCGGGGAGCCGATGGCGCGTTCGGGTGAGCTAAGGTTGAACACGACATTTTCCCATTTCACCTTACCGGTTTTGGGGTCAATGCCAGTGATGCCGTGGGTCCAGTTGGTGAAGATTAGTTCCTCGTCCCGGCCGGATGCCTTGTAGGGAATGGGGGTGCTATACGTGAGGCGCTTACTCTTGCGCGGGGTTTGCCAGACGATTTTGCCGGTGGCCTTGTGGACGGCAATGAGGGAGCTGTCGCCGTCCTGATCGTTATTCAGGATAATCAGATCGTCGTACACAATGGGGGAGGCGCCGAAGCCGTGGCCGCCTTTGACGGGGCCGAGGTCGCTTTGCCAGAGTTGTTTGCCGGCGTGGGACAGGGCGGTGAGCTGGAGGCTCTTCGGAGTGCCCCAGGCAAAATAAACGCGATCGGCATCAGCTGCGGGGGTGCTGGAGGCAAAGCTATTTTCCTTGTGGTGCCGATGATGTTGGGCGGGGTAATCGAGCGTCCACAGGATCTTGCCGGTATGGGCGTGGACTGCGACGGCGCTGCGGGTACCGGTTTCTTCATCGGCGCACAGGAGAAAGACGTTGTCGCCCCAAACAATGGGAGATCCGTGTCCGGTGGCCGGCAGTGGGGTTTTCCATTTGAACTGGGCATCAGTCCATTTGACGGGGATGGCCGCCGCGCTGACGCCATGGCCTTGCGGGCCACGGAATCGGGGCCATTGTTCTTCGGTGAACACCGGAAGAGCGCTGAAGGCAAGGAGTTGCAGAATGACATATCGGGTCATGTGAGGAATCTATAGCCAGAGATTGGGCCTGCCAAGTGACAATGATTCGGCTTGCGCCTTGCCTCAGGGTGCGGATGATGGAGCCATGAAATTCATGGTCGCCATGGTGGCCTGTGTGATGCTCACGTGCATTCTGCAGGCGGATGAAAAGAACCGGGACGCCCAGTTGGAAGCGCAGTTGACCGGCACGGTGTTCAAGGGTGTGTTTACCATTGATGGTCGTCCTGGCCAACCGGCTGAGGAGGAGTACACGATTCTGAAAGTCAAGAAGGCCGGCGAAGGCGATCTGTGGTTTTTCACTGCCCGCATCAAATACGGAAACAAGGACGTGACCTTGCCAGTGCCGGTGCCGATCAAGTGGGCGGGCAAGACGCCGGTGATCGAAATGGACAATCTCAAGATCCCATTGCTTGGAACATTCAGTGCTCACATCGTGATCGATGACGGTAAATACGCCGGAACCTGGAAACACGGCAAAGTGGGCGGACACATGTACGGTAAGATTTTGAAGATCAAAAAGTAGCCGGACGTCACATTTTCAAAGCATGAAATCACATATCATTCTGACGGGCCTGTTGGGCCTGAGTTGGTTTAATATCGCCTCCGCGGAGAACGATAAAGGCGAGGATCAATATTTGTCCCGTGTGCGACAGTTAACATTTGAAGGGCGCCGAAGCGGGGAAGGGTATTATTCGCCGGATGGTAAAAACATCATCTTCCAAAGCGAACGGGAGAAGGGAAACCCGTTTTATCAGATTTATACCATGAGCCTGGAGTCCGGCGATGTGTCACGTGTGTCGCCCGGTACGGGCAAGACGACGTGCGCCTTTTTCCGGCCGGGCAGTGATGAGGTGTTATTTGCCAGCACGCATGTGGATCCGGAATCAGTAAATAAACAAAAGGCCGAGTTGGATTTTCGGGCCTCCGGGAAGACTCGACGTTACTCATGGGATTACGATGAGCGCATGGATATATTCAGTGCTGGCCCGGAAGGGAAGAAGCTGAAGCGTTTAACCAACGCGCTCGGGTACGATGCTGAAGGTGCGTATTCGCCTGATGGCAGTAAGATTGTGTTTTGCTCCATTCGGGATGCGTATAATCGCGAGGATTTCACGGACAAGGAAAAGGTGAAGCTAAAGTATGACATCGCGTACTTTGGCGAGATTTACATAATGAATGCGGATGGCACGGGTCAAAAGCGACTGACCTTCATGTCAGGATACGACGGGGGACCGTTTTTCTCACCGGACGGAAAGCGGATCATTTGGCGTCACTTTTCTGAGAGGGGCGACACGGCCGACATATACACGATGAACCTGGACGGTGGCGATGTCCGACGTCTGACTGATTTTAAGGCAATGTCTTGGGCGCCGTATTATCATCCGAGTGGCGAGTATGTGGCCTTTGCTTCCAATAAATTGGGGTTCTCAAATTTCGAAGTATATTTGGTGGATGTTCTAGGCACGCGGGAACCGATTCGTGTTACCTTTACCGATGGTTTTGATGGGTTGCCGGTGTTTTCTCCGGACGGCAAACAGTTGTTGTGGACCTCTAATCGAACAGAGACTGGTAAATCGCAACTCTTTATCGGTCGTTGGGATCATGAGGCGGCGTTGATCGCATTAGGAAAGGCGAAGAAAATTGATGTACCCCAGCCTGATTTGCCGCCCGCTCAAAAGAAACTAGATCAAGCCAAGTTAAGCCATGAAATCACCGAGGCTGATATTAGGGCACAGGTGGAGTTTCTTGCTTCGGACGAATTTGAAGGGCGCCTTACTAGTTCCCCAGGTATCCGGAAGGCGGCTGATTACATTGTTTCTCAGATGAAAGTCCAAGGCCTAAAGCCCGCAGACAAAGAGGGTACATTCTTAAATCCGATGTCGTTCAAATTCGGCGTCGAGGTGGAAAAGGATAAGAACGAACTGGTAATAATTGGAAAGGACGGAAAAGAGACGTCTTTGGTAGTCGGGAAAGATTTCAGCCCGCTTTCTTTTTCGGTCAATAATACCGTGGAAGCTGATGTGGTTTTTGGGGGGTACGGCTTAGCGGTCGCGGGGAAACTTGGGGAAGGCTATGACTCCTACGCGGGGCTGAACTGCACCAATAAATTCGTGCTGATGTTGCGATATGTTCCTGAGGATGTTTCTGAAGAACGCCGCCAAAAACTCATGCGCAGTGCAGCTCTTCAGTATAAGGCCAAGGTAGCTGGCACTCAGGGTGCCAAGGGCGTCATCATTGTGGCTGGCCCGAAATCAAACAATTCCAACAAGTTGATCCCCGTGAATCTGGATCGGGGAGCTGCAAGTACGGGAGTGGTAGCGCTTTCCGGTACGCATAAGTTGGCCAATGCCCTGTTGTCTGCTGGCGGCAAGGATGGCCTCGCTAAGGTTCAGGCGGAGCTCGATAAGGAAAACCCACACAAGCCCTTTAGCTTTGATTTGCCCGGTGTTAAATTACGGGTCACCACCGCTGTGAAGCAGGTCCGCAGAGAGGACAACAATGTGATCGCTTTGCTGCCGCCTGGTGTGCCAACTGATAATCCGGAGTATGTGATGATTGG
>DPAW01000062.1:1860-2689 GCA_003517285.1 Verrucomicrobiales bacterium | reverse complement strand
ATGGAATTTCTACATCAGTTCAACAACAACACATGGGGTGTGGGCTTCAATGAAGCTGGCGATGTGTTCGGCTCCACGGCCAATAATAATCCCACTTTCTTCGGCGGACTGCCTGCGACAGTGTACGACGGCCAACGCGGCAAGAGTGCCCAAATGATCGCCGATACGCCGCGTTTTTATCCCATCACGCCAAACATCCGGCAGGTCGATGCCTTCAACGCCTACACCGCCGGCTGCGGCCATGCTTTTGCCACCAGCGCCGGATTCCCCAAAGCCTGGCGCGATCAACGCACGTTCATTTGCGGGCCCACCGGCAATCTCCTCGGCATGTACGATATCCGCCCCAAGGATTCCGGCTACGAGGCCATCAACGCCTTTAGCTTCATGGCCAGCGCCGATGAATGGTTCAGCCCAGTCGTCGCCGAAGTAGGCCCCGACGGCAATCTCTGGGTGGCCGACTGGTACAATTTTATTATTCAACACAACCCGACCCCGAACAAAGGCCGCGCCGGGTATGATGCGAAAAACGGCCGGGGAAACGCCCACATCAATCCCAATCGCGACCGTCAACACGGCCGCATCTACCGCGTGATCTACCGCGGTCACGCCCCCAAACAGCCAACGCTTAAGGCAACTACCGACCTTATCAGCGCGCTCGGTCACGACAATCTGTTCTGGCGGCTCACCGCCCAGCGGTTGCTCGTAGAGCAACAGCGCACGGACGCCGTGCCTGCCCTACAGGCAAAACTCAAGACCGGCGGCCATGCCGCCCTCCACTCGCTATGGGCGCTCGAAGGCCTCGGCAAACTCGATCGCGAGACCCATCGCA
>DPAW01000062.1:0-1467 GCA_003517285.1 Verrucomicrobiales bacterium | reverse complement strand
GCCGAATTGCTCTACGACAGCGCCACCCTCGCGGACAAGGATCTGCACGTGCGCCGCACCGCGTTCACCGCATTGGCGTCGTTGCCCAAGAACGACACGCATCGCAAGACCGCTTCGTTGCTCATGCAACAGCCCGTTAATGCCAAGGACGAATGGTTGCGCGCGGCTCTCGCCGCCACCGGTGCCGCGGAGTTGAATGTGATCGGGTACAAGCCCAGCGCAAACATGCTGCCCAATGCCTCGTTTGAAAAAATGGGCGACAACAAACTGCCGAGCGACTGGGCGACACGCACCTACAGCGCGCGCCGTCCCGACCTCAAGCACGCGGTAGAGACCCGCAAGGAATACGTGCGCACTGGCAAGCATTCCCTGCGCATTAGTGCCGAGACACGGCACGACTCCAGCCTGTTTGCTCGCGTACGCCTCAAGGGCGGCCACAACTATATCCTCAGCGGCTGGGTGCGCACCGAGAATTTGCAGGGTACCGGCAACGGCGCGCTTCTGGGAGTGCACGAACTGCAACACGCCGCCAAGACCAAGGGCGTCCGCCAGACCACCGATCAATGGACCGAAGTGAAAGTGGAATTTAAAAGCGAGCAAGACCGCGAGGTGACTGTGAACTGCCTCTTCGGCGGCTGGGGCCAAAGCACCGGCACCGCGTGGTGGGACGATGTTTCGCTCGTCGAGATCACGCCCATCTACAGGGAGAAAAGTAAGGATCCCGTCAAGGGCACCGCGTTGGCCGGTAAGAAAATCTTCGACACCCATCTCGTCGCCGGCTGCATCCGCTGCCATAAGGTTGGTGACAAGGGCGGCATCATCGGCCCCGCGCTCGACGGCATTGCCAGCCGCAAGGACGCGGACTACATCCACCGCGCCCTCGTCAACCCCACCGCTGAATTGGCCGAAGGTTTCGACAAACTCGGTGCCAGCCCCATGCCCCCCATGAACATCATCCTCAACGACCAGGAACTCGCCGATGTGATGGCGTATCTGCTGACGTTAAAGGACAAGAAATAGATTAAGCCGCTAGTGAAAGCCAATATAGGGAGGGGCAAGTTCCTCCTCGCCCCAAATCACAACCCCAAGCATTTGCTTCCAGTTCTCGTAGAAACACGCCAAAATCCGTTCCCGTTTTTTAATGAAAACTGTCTTCACCATTCTTTGCGCACTGTTCCTGAACTTAAGTGCGGTGGCCAAGCCGAAGCAACCGAACATCATCTTCATCCTCGTTGATGATCAGGGCTATTTCGATCTCGGTTGTTATGGGGCGAAGGAGATCAAGACGCCGCGGATTGATGCGATGGCGAAGGAGGGCATGCGCTTTACCGATTATTACGCAGCCGCGCCGATTTGCAGTCCCTCGCGCGCGGGCCTGCTCACTGGGTGTTATCCGCGCCGGGTTGGCAATCACATCTGGGTGCACCGCGCCGATTCGGCCAACGGCATTCATCCCAACGAACTGAC
>DPAW01000379.1 GCA_003517285.1 Verrucomicrobiales bacterium | reverse complement strand
ATCCTCCAGCCCCCATATCCCCTTCCCCTTTAACCTTTGAGCTTGTTCCGCGCTCGCCAAAAGCCATTTTGTGTTAAAGGTCATTATACATATTCCACTTTTTTCTATATTGGATAATTTTTGAGACTGTGAGTTCCCCGAAATATTGCTCGATTTATTACAACCGAAACCGCCCATCAGTAAGACTGTCAGAAGAAAGTATCTTTCCATTTGGGAGAAAGACTATTTCAAAAAAACTAAAACAACAACTTAACAAGGTGTCATTTAGGTCAAACTTATCATGCACCATTTTAATTTAAATGATTCAAAAGATGAATTAGACCGCCGGCGTCATAAATGTTTCCTTACATACATGACTGTAACTTGAGAAACACTTTAGCAATAGTGATCATGATTAAGGAAACAAGGGTGGCTAATGTTGCAGATCACCTAACGAAAACCAAACCAACATTGCCGTAATCAGAAAAAACACAACTCAGACACTAAGCAACAAGGTGCATCATGAAAAAAACAACACAGAAGGGATTCACCCTGATTGAACTGCTTGTGGTCATTGCGATCATTGGCATACTTGCATCCATGCTTTTGCCCACGCTGGCAAAGGCGAAGAAGAAGGCCAATCGTATAAAATGCACAAGTGGCCAAAGCCAGATTGCGAAGGCTTACATTGGATACTCCACAGATAACAGCTCTTTTCCATGGCTTGATAGTTCACTAACATCTGAACAAGCATCGAACGCTAAAGGATTCCAATACGCCTCTTTACACAACTCAAACGGTAATATAACCAGAACTGATAGTGAAACCTATTTTAGACACGGCCGTTATAATTCTGTGTTTAATGCAGCCTACATCTGGCAAGGGTATTCGTTGGCAGATTCGATTGGAAATAATTCCAAGCTACTGTGCTCACCCTGCGATCCTAAGACTTATGCCAACGTTGCGAAACTAGGGGGTGGCAGAGAACTAAAAGGTGGCCCAGGTTCCCTTCAGTATCCAGGAATAAGTATGTATGCAAATTGTGAGCAAAGCTATGGTCTTTGCTTTGGGGGTGATGATTTTGTTCCTGAATCCATTCTTCTGGCCAGTAGGAACATGCGAACGCAGTCAGCCTATACATTTATTCGTAAGGCAGCTCAAGCTAATGGTTCGCCGGTATATAATGGTAGGGCTCCGGGTAATGGTTACGAATGGCCTATGCCTGCTAGAAATATAAATCATGATATGCTAACCTACGAAGTTGTTCCTTTTGGAACTACGGATGTATTTGAGGATGGAGGTTTCACCGACTATAGATGGCAAGGAAGCCATAAAACAAGATACTTCACCTTCTATGGGGCTAGCCAATCACGCCAGCGTTCCATTTCCGGTTTTGACGAAGGGCAGGCACAGTTCGCCATGGCAGATGGTTCTACAAAACAACTAACGGGTGACGCCGAGGCGAAACAAGTCATAGAAAACCACTCTGAGGCAACCAAACAAGGGGGGAGTGCTATTCGTGGTGGCAACCTGATGTTCTCCATGCCATATCATAGATAAAAAATGAAACTACTACATATACTCCCATTATTACTGGCTACGTTCATAATCGGATGCGGCCAAGAGACTGGACCTACGGAAGACACAACATTCGACAGCGATGATGCTGAAGTTAATGGTGATCCTGAGGCAGAAGAGGATCCAGCCGAGGAGTCCGAAGAAGAATAATTTATAATCAACACCCGGGTGCCTTGTTATTGCCGATTTTAATCAAAGGCAATCAAGGCACCCGGCTTTAAGGAGTGCCCGGGCATTTCTTCCAATGAGTTAAATGTCCGCTGTTGAGCTACAGATTCAATAACATTTCCCGATTCCTCGTACTCACCAGTTTTCTTGTTGAACACACCCTTTGAATCCAGTCCGAGGTGCTTCACCATAAACGGATACATTGCCTGACGCTTAATGTATTCGTAACCGTGTATCGAATCTGAGGATAATGGCGAATCACGGCCGGCGCCAATTTTCGGTCAATTCGTCCCAACTCGGTCGATCCAAACGTTGGTCATTGGTGATCTCCGGCATCAAGCGTTGCACTTCGACAAACGTCTTCGCAATTGATTCCCCCATTTGCCACAAAGCATGGCGAAAGTTGGCCTTCTCTGCCAACGCCACCATAGCCGTATATCTCAATCCTTTGGCACGTTCACTGAGGATGGGATCGCACTGCATTCCCTCAGCTGTTTTGTGTAATGCAAGTTGCTTTAGGATGCGCTCATTGCGCACGCGTTGGTAACGACGATTGACAGCCATTACTTCCAGGAGCAACCATTGCTTTTCAGGTGCCCAGCCTCGACTAAATGAGTTGGCCAATTGACCGCGGGCTTTGCCCACGCGCATGTAATGTGCCTGCAGCGGTTCGATCGGGGCATCGACCAAATCACACAAGAGCGTCGGCCAGTTGAGCCCCAATTCTTTGATGCCGATTTCGTGGAATGTCACCAGATCCTGAATCGGTCGATTGGCGGGGGTGTATTTACCATCCAGTATATGCAAGTCCAAACCCGGTGCCACAGACTTGATCAGGCCGTCACCGATCACATGCGTCATCCAGCCCAGTGCATAAGCCAGCTGCCGCTCACTGGGACCGTGCAACTCGCGTGCATCCTGCAGCACCTTAGCAAAATATTTGGGCAACCTCTCCCAAGGCACCTCCAGCAGTCGATCATTAGCCGCCCAGCCGAAGGCAATGTGGGCGCGACCATATAACTGGTCATGAATTTGGCGCGGCGTAAATTGTTCCGCACCGATCGATAAAGTCCATTGCTTGACCCGACCTCCTGTCAGAGGGCTTTTCGCCAGCCGTTGGGAACCGTAGCCCACCGGTGTATCGGTATCCACACAAATAGCGGCCGGCACGGTGCCGACATCCGCACCAAGATACGCGCCGCAAAGGTAACTAGGTAGATGCCTCGCGGCCAATTGCGCCAAGGACACTCCGCGCGCCTCCGCCGCGCGCAAGCCCAGTAGCGCGTACATAGAGTGGCCGATGATTCCGCTCATCGGTTTAATTAAACGTGATTAGAGTGCCAGGTTTAAGCGCGTGCTTAGGCATTTCATTGAGTGAATTAAAGGTCCGCTGCTGAGCGGTGGTCTCGATGATGTTTCCGGTTTCGTCATATTCTCCGGTTTTTTTATCGAGCACACCCTTCGAATCCAGCCCAAGGTGCTTTACCATAAACGGATACATCGCCTGCCGCTTGATGTATTCGTAACCGTGTTTCTCATTGGGGAAATGTGTATTCTCGGCCTTCGCCGTAGCGCCGTAGTAGTTGTAAATGTTACGGATGAACGGGTACTCCACCTTCGGGTTGTTCTTGGTCCAGTCGCCGCCCACGGAAATTAATTTCAACGGCCGCGGAGCTGCCAGCGCGGCGAACTCCGCGTTGTTCGTTTCCAGTTGCTCGGTCTTGTGGATCGGCATACCGCTTTCGCAATGGCAACCGCCAAAGAAATGTGCGGACACCATCACCACCGGCACACTCACCGCCACGCGCTCATCAATCGCCGTCAGCAAAAAAGTCTGCGTGCCGCCACCGGAACAACCGGTCACGCCAATGCGCTTCGAATCCACATCCGGTAATGTCTCCAGAAAATCGATCGCCCGGACGCTGCTCCAGGTTTGCAGCGTGAGCGTTTGCGGATGGCTATGTTTCCAGCCCAGATGTTCCGAGTCGCCGTAGCCGATCATGTCATACGAAAACACAATCGCGCCCATGCGCGCGAGCGTGGCACAGCGGTTCTGCTGATCAGGGCGTAACCGACCTCCACCGTGCGTACTGGTCTTACGAGCGTGCCCGTGCGGACACAGGATCCCTGGCCGTTTACCCTTGAAACCCAGCGGCCGATACAGGTTGCCGTACACAAAAAATCCCGGCCGCGCCTCAAACGCCGCCGCCTCAACGGTGTAGCCCTTGTAAGTGCGCTTGTTCTTAAGGATCGACTTCAACGGCGTGCGTTTGGGCCACGGGCTGAGTTGGGAACCGGTGAGAATCTGCTGCCGCACCGCCGCCGCGCGCACCTTCCATTGCGCGAGATTGCCATGCGTAGCCGCCATGCGCTTGAGCTGCTCCACCGCCTGCGCCTCGGTTTGATAATTTCCAACACACAACGTCACCTTAGGCTTGGGTTTCTCCGCGTGAACGGCGTACAGAAAGGCAATCGGCAAAATGAAAAGCAGGCGTGTCATGGATGCAAGGCTGGCAGAGCCGGGCGTTTCACGCAACTACTTCGCAGGATTTTCGTACCACAATACGGCATTGAAATCGCGTTCCTCACAGGTGAGCAAATCTAGATCACCATCGCCATCGAGGTCTAGCAACTCAATACGGTCATACTTGAGACCCTTTGGCCCGCCGATATCGTGCGGTTCCCATTTACCGTCCACTGGTTTCAAATAAAACACACCGCTCTTGTCGCCCGTGGCGCTCTCGCAGCTGACGGCAATTTCTAGCTGACCATCCCCATCCAGATCCGCCGCGCGCGCGGCCTTGGCCGTGCCAAAACGGTCGAGCGAATAAGTGATGATCTCCTCGTCCCATGGCTGTTTCACATCCTTGCCCGGCCGCAACACCTCAATCCGATTGGGCCGCACGGCAGCATAAATCGCGGTGGTCTTTTCTTTCGCCTTGCGAACCACCAACTGTTTGCGAATAGAGCGCGTGATAAACATCACCTCGCGGCCAGTCGCACCCACGCGGTGCGCCGCCCAACGTTGCGCGGGATTATTTTTCATCGCCGCCACACCGGGATTTTCCAACCACAACACACCGGGCGTGCGACTGCGCCGATCGGAAGCCAGTACGTCGAGATCGCCATCGCCATCCATGTCCGCCTTGATCAGGCTCATAACCCATCCGGCATCGTACCAGCGATGAAACCGCCAGTCGCCCACCGCACGCGGATCCTTCGGTGACTGAAGCCAACCAATGGAAGCCTCGGCACCCTTCGATCCGAGGACGAGATCCATCCCCTGTTCATCCACCCATAACGGCACGGCAAACATCCAGGATTGTTTTCCGACCGTCACCGGCACCGCCTGAGTGCGCCACGGCAACACTTCACGCTGCGGATCATTACGGGGTGACCAGTGAAAATGCACCGTCCGCGTCTGGCCTTCACTGCAGCTGACGATATCCTCATAGCCATCGCCATCCAGATCAACAAACACCGCATCCTCTGGCGATTTCACCTTACCCACCTCAATCATCGGCCAACGCTCAGTTACTTTGGCGTTGCCCGGGTGTAAATATGCACGGATCACCCCGCCTTCCTCCCAGCCGGTGGCAATATCCAGCCGTTTGTCGTTGTTGATATCCAGCAACCGCACTCCATCAGCCCCGCGCGAAGTGTTGTCGATGATGTGCATTGGCCACGGTGCCGCCGTCAACGGCCCGGCCAGCGTGAGAAACAGGATAATTTTTTTCATGAATCCGCTTTGCTTTTGCCCGCCCCCATTGAACCATCGCGGAATGCACTTGGCCATGTGTTTTCTGTTCGCGTTGTTTCTGCCCAAAAACGAGACGCCCGACCCGGACCCCAAACGGTTCGCCGACGCGATCGCTAAGTTCACTGAGGCCGACCAAGCCAACCCGCCGGCTAAAGGCGGCATCGTGTTCACCGGTAGCTCCAGCATCCGCCGCTGGGACCTAGCCAAGTCCTTCCCCAAGCTCAAGCTTCTTAACCGAGGCTTCGGCGGCTCCCATTTTTCGGACAGCAACCATTACCTTGAAGAAACCGTCCTGCGCTATGAGCCATCCGTCCTGGTTGTCTTCAATGGTAGCAACGATCTGTGGAAAGAGAAACCTCCCGCCCAAGTGCTGAAGGATTTTTTGGAATTCAAAAACCGGATCTTCAAGCGCTTACCCCAATGCAAGATTGTGCTTATCCCGGTAAAACCCAGTCCAAAACGGTTGGAGATCATCAAAAAGGAACGCGCCCTTAACAAACTTCTCGCCGCTGAGGCAGCCAAGGACGACCGACTCGTCTTAGTCGAAGGCATGTTCGACACCCTCCTCAACACCGCCGGCCAACCCGACGAAACCCTCTTCCTAAACGACCGACTCCATCTCAACCAAGCCGGCTACGCCCGCTGGACTAGGCTCCTACGACCGCAATTGGTAAAATAAATCTACTTCACGACCATCACGCCTTTCATGATGGTCCAGTGGCCAGGGAAGGTGCAGATGTAGGGGTACGCGCCCGGGGTTTTGGGGGCCAAGAATCGGAGAGTTTCGCCGGCAATGGGGGGAACCATTTTGGTGTGAAATAACACGGCATCGGTCTTGGGAATATATTGGCCGCTCTTGGCCAGCTCAGGATCGGCGGCCATTCGGGTGGCAGCAAGGCCGACGGCGTCGCCGGTGCCAGGCTTGACGATTACGAGGTTATGCGGCGTGGCGTCGGGGTTGATAAATTCCAGCTTCACGGGCTGGCCG
>DPAW01000261.1 GCA_003517285.1 Verrucomicrobiales bacterium | reverse complement strand
CTCCGATTACATGAGCCCGCACGAGACTGAGAATTTCAAAATCAACAGCATCGACATGCAGCTCACCGGCATTGGAGCCGTACTCCAAGCAGATGACGGCTACACCAAGATCGTCCGAATCATGCCCGGTGGCCCCGCCAACCGCAGCAAACTCATCAAAGCTAATGATCGCATCATTGCTGTGCAAAATCCAGGCGACAAGGAGGCCACCGATATCTTGGATATGAAGCTCGATAAAGTTGTGTCCCTCATTCGCGGCAAAAAAGGGTCCGTCGTGAAACTCACCATTATCCCCGCCGGCACCGATGAACGCAAAGTCATTACCATCACACGCGACGTCGTGAAGCTCGAGGATCAACTCGCCAAAGGCTACATCATCGAACGTCAACGTGATGGCAAACGCGAAAAACTTGGCATCATCAAACTACCAGGCTTTTACGACAAATGCTCTAGCCACTGCCGGATTTTGCTCGAGCGATTCAACAAAGAGAAAGTCGACGGCGTCATTCTAGATCTAAGACACAACGGAGGCGGCATCCTTCAGGAAGCAGTAAACCTCGCCGGCCTATTCATCACCCGCGGGCCAGTTGTTCAGATTAAAGACTACCGCGGCCGCCAACGCGTCATGAGCGACGTCGACATAAACGTCACCTACAATGGACCACTGATCGTCGCTGTCAGTCATATGAGCGCCTCAGCCTCCGAGATTGTCGCCGCTGCTCTGCAGGATCACGGACGCGCCGTCATCGTCGGCAGCAAAGCCACCCACGGCAAAGGCACTGTGCAACAATTGCTCCCGCTCAACCGCTCCTTCATCGCCAACCTCGCTGAAGACTCCGGACAGTTGAAATTCACCATTTCAAAATTCTACCGTATCAACGGTGCCACCACCCAACGCGATGGCGTGGCTGCCGACATTGTCCTGCCTTCCATCATGGAGCACCTCGGCACCAGCGAAGGCGAACTCCCCCGCGCCCTCGAATCCGACCGCATTGCCAAAGCGGAATATAAATCGCTCGACCAAGTCAGCGCCTTTTTCACCTCACTCCGAGGCGCATCCAGTAAACGCATCCAAACTGATCAGGATTACAAATACATCCAGCAAGACATCGCTCGCGCCAGAGAACGCAAGGAGAACCCCAGCATTTCCCTAAACGAAGCCGCCCGCCGCAAAGAACGCATCGAAAACAAAGAACGCATCGAGGCCCGAAACAAGGAGCGCGCCGACCGCGCATTGCCCGAGGAATCCTACTACGAAATTGACATCAAAGGTGCTCAAGCCAATAAACCCCTGAAAAAATTGGACCCACCCAAACCCAAAAAGGAATCCACCGACCCCGAGCCCAACCCTGCCGAGGACCTCAATACCTTCAGCTTGGACCCCGAATTACGCGAAACTTTGCACATTTTGAGCGATTACGTGATTTTAAACAAAAAACTGGCAGGAAATTAGGTCATTTACCCGGTAACTTTCATCGAAATAAACCGTCTATACAGAAGTGGACGGAGTTACTGGCACTGGAATTGCTGCGTAATGAGATTGACTGAAGCCTTATTTTAAGAGATTATTCCAAAATAAGTTAGTTCCATCGAGCATGACCCCACGCCCTATCATCTATTGCGCCCTGTTTCTGGCATGTACGGCCATGAGCCAGCCAATCGCTCGGTTTCTGTGGACGCCTGTAGTTCGGCCGTTTGACTGGCGCCCTGCATACGGTACCAACGCCTACAACCCGCAAAATAATGGCTCACGCGACACCACGGGGTTACAAGCCAACAATTTGGACGACAACAAAACCGTCAAATGGAATTCGCTTACGTCACTCATCGAGTTTAACGCCACTGAAACACTCGTGGTCGGCAGCCAGAGTAACGAACGGAAAACCCGCTGGAACAGCAATTCCACACTCAATGCCACGAACCCAAATCTCCGGTTGGTTACCCCTACCACCGATCCCAATCGTACCGAGCAAAAAATACAAATCTACTCCGCCCCACAACGGCGTATGATTGATGATAGGAATTCATCTGAAAGCTACTTAATCTACAGTGCCAACCCACTCATAAGCCCGACCGTACGAGATGGATACAAGGGCTACTCCATCACGGGAGTCTCTCTCGTTGGGCCTCGCAATGTTACAGTTCACGCGCAGAGCGGAAACTGGACACGGCGCGACTACTGGTATGAATTTACAATGACCTCGGATGGACGAGCGGGTCTGGAAGGCGAAAAGACATTCACCGTGGCCGGCCTTCCAACCACAGCATTCGTGGCAGAACAACGTCTTCTCGGCAATGCAAACACGGAACCACCTTTGTCCACAGCTTTTGATGGAGGGTTTTTTGGATTTGGTGATCCAGCCTATAACAACCTCGCACAATTGTGCGTAGATCCTGACGATATTATTGTTGGCGAAATGTTTCGGTTCACAAGAACTGTCGGCGGCCAAGCGCCAAACTGGACGGTGAACCCATTAGTTCCCGCTGGAGTTAGGACCGCCATTGATGGTGACAACACATCGAGTCTTCCACGTTACAACCGAGAAAACATGTATTCCACCACCCGCTTTTTTGGGAATTTCTTTATCACCCCGGGTGTAACCGCCCAAAATCAATCAGAGGGTGGTAATTCAGGGGGATTTGGTACAAATGATCCGACCCGGCTTCTTTCAAGCACGCGAAGCATTAATGCAGTAATGCAGCTCGGTGATTTGAACAAGAAGCTTCGCATCCTCTCCCGGCTCCCTCATCTTGGCCCGGACTATTTGTTCATAAACGTAGTAAACCCGAGCATCGGCACGCCACCAGTTCCCAACATCACCCAGTAACACTGGGTATATCCGGTTTCCTTTATCAGTCGGGATACAGAATATCCGCTATGCGGAGGTCACAGGGTCTTCAAGTCCGCCCGCACCGTTTCGTAGGAAATGTCGTACGTCATCACCTCCACTTCCGGGGTAATGCCCTGATGCTCACTGGCCGCCTGATAACAATCGGGCCACCAGTTTCGGTGCTCGGTTTTGCCGGAATCCTTGTACCGGTTCCAGTCCATTAGAACTCGGCTCCAACATTCGTCGCCATAACGCACGGCTTCCTTGGTATTTTCAAAAGTGCTGACGTACCAGTCACGCCCAACTCGCGCATGGAGCACTTCATCTGCCCAGTCGAAATCCTGAAACAACGCACTTAACGGATTGCCGGATTCCTTGCCCACTTCCCATTCGTAACGCTTACCATTTTTGGGCATGAGTCCTTGCTCGATGAAATACAACACGGCATGCCGTTCCTTCGGCGTGAGCTGCGTGTTTAAAGCCAGGCTCCATGTAAAATTGACCATCACGTGTTTCGACCAATCCACCCCCTTTTGCGCAAAACCCACCTCACCCATCATGGCATGCCGCGCTTCGTCCCAAAGCTGCCGGGTCATATCGCGATAATAAGCCCACGGCTGATCGCCGGTTTCGGCAATGATGCTGGCCATCATTTCCGGCACATCAATTTCCCGCAACCGTTTGTAGTACATCATTAAGGTCTTAGGTTCCACCGGCATGGTTTTGTCGTACAAAAACACCTCCGCATTCACGCCCATGTTGTAGGGGTCCGGGAAACGCGCATCACGCTGCGGCACGCCATCAAAGGGCCGGGGTTCGGCCGAAAAATATCGCTCAATCAATTCACCTTCCCAAGCCTTGCCCAACTCTCTGGACCATTCTGTTTCCTCAAGGCCAAACGCCGACTGGACCTGTTCCCCGTAATCCTCGATGTCTTTCATATCCAGCAAGGTCGCTCTCAGCAGACGGCGCGTGGGCGCATCAGCCAAAGGGTGTGTATCCACTCGATACTTTTCCATCTCCAACCGCAATTGAGGCACGGCCACCAAGTACAGGCCTCGTAACAAATCCCCCGTGTCCGGCGCGTTGGCGATTTCATCAAACAATCTCTTCAACGCCTCACAAGGCACGGTGTCCATGCCTAATGGAGGCTCGCGCATTTCACCCACGCGCTGTCGCAACACGGTGGCCTGTTCCGTGCAAAGATGGGAATGCAGACTAAAGCCCATTTTCAATTCATACACGGGCTCTGCCGTCAGCCGATCATTAAAAATTCGGTGCAATCGCTTCAGGCTATAATGCATTCGCTTGAGTCGCCTTACGCACTCTTCCACAGATAACCCGTCGCCCAATGCCTCCTCCATGGTGCATAACCCCGCTAACATCGGCAGCCCGCGATAGCCACTGTATTCACTCATTCCGCCTCTCTACCAAGAGCCCTTGTGGAGCACCAGCAATTTTCTTGCGAGGGCATTCACTCAACGCTAGGTTCACCGGCGCGCCAGTGTAGCTCAGTTGGTAGAGCAATTGTTTCGTAAACAATAGGTCACCGGTTCAAGTCCGGTCACTGGCTCCAGTTT
>DPAW01000290.1 GCA_003517285.1 Verrucomicrobiales bacterium | reverse complement strand
TATCGGTTCTTTTGGGTGATGCTCGTGATGCTCGCGTTCACGATTGGAGGAATTCCGCTGCTGGTAAAAGATGATGGGTCGGCCGAGGGCATGACGCAAATCCTCATCACCTACACCCTTTCCATGATCACCGCCATCCTGGGAGCCGCCACTCTGTGGGTGTCAGCTGGATCCTTGGCGACAGAGATCGAAAATTACCAACTGCAAATGGTGGTGACCAAGCCAATACCGCGCTGGCAAATTTGGCTGGGTAAATGGCTGGGTGTGATGAGTATGAATTTCATCCTCCTGCTTTTTGCGGGCGGAGTCGTGTACGGCATGGTGGAGTACAGGGCCAAAAAATTGACGCGGGATGCCTTGGAACAGTTGGAGGATCGACAGGACATGGAGATTTACCGCATGGCTGATCAGGCCGGTATACCTCCAATTGAATTCAATATCGAAACGGGTAAGCCTATTCTTGATAACAATGAAGAAGTAATTTTTCGGGATATTAAGGTTGTGCGGCGAGAGGTGGCGGGTATTGAGGAAAAACGTTTACGCCAATCGGTGTTGATTGCCAGAGCCAGCATGCAAATCAATACAAATATTTTGCGCCGCCAAATATACCAGATAAGTACCAATATGCCGGGTTCTCGGAGTGTGCCTCTGGGCGTTTGGGTTGAAGAATTGGTGGATACTTACTGGCCTCAACGGGAACGCGAATTGATTCAAACCAAATATGAAAAAGTGCAGGAACGCAATGCTGTTATCAAACAAAGAGGCGGGGAACTTTTGGAAATTCCCGAGGGTCTTGACAGTTTTGAGGAGTTGAAGAAGAAAAATGAAATGCGATCAGAGGTGTTGGGGTATTCACAGCAGTTGAATAGGAGTGAGGGTGTTTCCTTTGAATTTAAAAAACCATTTGGCTGGAATGAGGAGCGAAAGAAAAATGTGGTGTTGAGACTGTATTTCGAAGATATTAATATAAGTTTTAAAAATGATGATAAGTATCCCATTTATTATCAATATGCTCCGGGGCGTGAGATGCGCTCTTGGATGGGGCGCGAGCTTGACGCACGGTCTTATCACGAGATACCTCTGTCGGGATTTAAAAAATCTGCAGAGTCCGAGAGCCCCATGTTCTTTGATGATAATGAGATTATGACAGTTGCATTGTACAACGGGAGTCCGGCGAAGTTAAAGGTGCCATTTCTTGACGCGCAGTTAAAAAATCAAGGTGATGGGGTAGAGGTGCTCTATGAAGAGGCAAGCTTCTCGGTGAACTATATGCGTGCATTAGGAATCGTCTTTGCATGGCTTGGGGCTTTGGCGGCACTAGGGTTATTCGCGGCCAGTTTTATGTCGTTCGCCATGTCCGCCTTTACCTGTTTGGGGGTTTTGATTATCTCGTTTTGCGTGGGCCTAATGCAGGATGTGGTGGAGGATGGGACCGTGATGCAGACCTACACCGAGGGACAACGGGATTCTTCGTATGTGGATTCCTATGCAGTCCCGGCTTTTAAAGTGATGATTTCAATGATCAAGCCGGTGAAAGATTACTCGCCCATTGAGAAGTTGACTGAAGGTCGCAGCATTACTTGGGGTGAACTGATGCGTGCCTATGGTTACATTTGGGGGATATCCGGGTTAACGCTGGGCGTGCTGGGCAGTTTTATTTTGTCACGCAGGCAACTGGCTATTACCAGCACTAACGGAGGTGGATCATGAGCGATCAACGGGCGGTCACAATGGATACACCTCCGAAGATTGTGTTAATCGCAGTGATTGTTGTCTGCTTGGTTGGATTGTTCATGGTCCAATCCAAATTGAACAATCAACGAGGGGAACTGAGCCCCACTTATTTGGAGCCACTGCAGGATGCTCCGCCGATGTTGGCGCTGACTACCCAGGCCCTCGGTGGGTTTCGCGGGTTGATTTCCTCGTACCTTTGGCTGCGGGCCAATGAAATGCAGTTGCAGAAAAAATATCAGGAGCAAATGCAGCTTTCCGAATGGGTTGCGCAGTTGCAGCCGCATGTTTCAATGGTCTGGCAAAATCGTGCCTGGAACATGGCGTATAATATTTCTGTGACCCAACCCGTGGATCATAAAACCGGTGCGGGTTATGATGTCCGGTGGAAATATGTGAGCGAAGGAGTAGCGCTTTTGCGCGATCAAGGCATTAAATATAATCCTCATGAGCCGTTAATTTACCACGAGTTGGCATGGATTTTTCAGCATAAAATTGGCCACAACATGGATGACGCGCACCGATTTTATAAATTGCGCTGGCTGCAGGCGATGTCCAATGTGCTCTGGGAAAATGAGCTGGCGGCCAATAACGCACGAGGCGTGCCGAACTTCGATGAATTAATCAACCCGACGAACCCTGAAATAGCTGCTCGTGTTCAGCGATTGCGGGAATTTTATAAACTCGATCCGCGTGAAATGAAGGCGGTGAATGAAAAATACGGCCGGGTGGAGAAAGAGGATGGCTCCGTGGTTTACGCGCTGGACTGGCGAAAACCGGAGACGCATTCACTGTACTGGGCGGTCGTGGGCTTGAAACGGTGCCGCCATAATCCTTCCAAGGAAAATGATCTCCGAAAACTGGAACGCATTGTGTACCAATCCATGATGTACAGCTTTGACCGTGGCAAATTGAACACGCCCTCAGGTCGGGAGATTCCGCCGGACCAGTATTTCGATAATCGTTTGACCGTGGTGCCGAATTTGGATCTCACCCAGAAAACGAACGAGGCTTATATGGAGATGATAGCGTTAGCTCAAAAAGAGCGAGACGCCAATACCAGCGGAACATACGAAATGGCTCATATGAATTTTTTGCGTCGGGTGGTCGAGTGGAATTATTACTATAACCGAGAAGCCGACGCTGTGGCATGGTTAAAAAAGGCGCTCGATATGTACCCGGAAAAGATGAAATTTTTTACCGGCTACAATCAGGAAACGGATACCTATGACTTAGATAAATTTGTGCTCAACCGGCTTGAGGATGGTACTAATCGTGGTGGCATTGACAAGACCCTAGCCATTTTGATTGGCCTGATGATTCGGCATTACACCCATCTGGCGCTGGGAGAGGAAGAGCAGGCAGTTAAATATTTTGAAATGGCTGAAGATCTGCACCAACGGTTTACAGATCGTTTTGCTACGGCGGCGGAAAACCGGGTGAGTCTGCCCCCGTTTGAAGCCGTTAGGCATAGCCGCCTAAGGGCTTTTTTGCTGGAAGAAGATCCAGTTCTTGTTGCTCGATTGCGGACGGTGTTGGGTTTGAAGGAAGACGAGCTTCCTGAGGAACCCACAGTGGAGGGGCCTCAACCAAACCCGAACGAATAAAACCCCCTTATCGGTTTGATTTTGAGGGGGTTTTTCGAGGCACGCATTTTTCTGTTCAACTTGCTACTGGCTATTCCGGTTGGTCGCAAGCTCCAGTGATCTAGTCCAATTGGAGTCACAAGTTGCACTTGCTCGAATTCACACTCTGACGCAATCTGTTGCCGATGTCATTCCGAACAGTATTCCAATCGGTTGTGCTTCTAGGTTTGTTACTGGGTTGTTCTAAATCCACTGAAAAACCTAATCAATCAGGATCCATTCCTCAGATTCTCCATTTAGGTAATGGGGCAGAACCAATGGGTTTAGATCCTCAAATTGTGACGGGAGTTCCAGAGCACCATATTATCTCAGCACTCATAGAAGGCTTGGTGACAGAAAATAAGAAAAATTTGAACCCAGAACCAGGAACGGCAGAGCGATGGGAAACTAGTGAGGATGGATTGGTTTGGAAATTCCACCTGCGCGAAGATGCCAAATGGTCCAACGGTGACCCCGTAACGGCAACCGATTTTGTCCAAAGCTATCAGCGGATGCTAACGCCTTCATTGGGTTCGCAGTATGCCTATATGTTGCATGTAGTAAAAAATGCGGAGGCTTACAATTCTGGTAAGCTTAAGGATTTTTCCCAGGTCGGGTTCAAGGCAATAAACCATAAACAACTGAATATAACGCTTAAGGCTCCCACACCTTACTTCCTCTCTCTGCTAAACCATTACTCGTGGTTCCCCGTGCACATTCCATCGATAAAAAAACACGGTGGTATTGATAAGCCTGACAACCGTTGGACTCTCCCTGGCAACTTTGTTGGCAATGGCCCGTTCATTCTCGACAAGTGGGAAATTAATAAAGTCATCGTTGTCAAAAAGAGTCCGACATACTGGGATCGTAAAACTGTGAAGCTTGAGGAAATCCATTTTCATCCTATAAGCGATGTGGAAGTTGAGGAGCGAGCTTTCCGTTCCGGACAAATCCACGTTTCTAACACCATCCCACTCAATAAAATTGAGGTGTATAGGAAAAAGGACGCGGAGAAATTACGAATCGACACTTACCTCGGAACTTATTTCTATCGACTCAACACCAAGCGTAAACCACTGGATGATAAGCGCGTGCGCATGGCGCTGGCCTTGGCTGTCGATCGTGAGAGTATTGTACGAAACATCCATTACCGTACTGTTAAGGAGGCCGGCAACATTACGCCTCCTGGAACAGGTGGATATACTTATCAAGGTTTGCCGCTCAAGTATGATCCCGATAAAGCCCGTCAATTACTATCTGAGGCAGGCTTCCCTGGAGGCCAAGGGTTCCCAAAACTGTCCGTGCTGTACAACAGTAGCGAGCAACATCGGCGTATGGCCGAAGTTATCCAGCAAATGTGGAAAAAAAATCTCGGAATTGAAATCGAGTTAGCTAACGAAGAATGGAAAGTTTATCTCAAGACTTCACAGGAGATGAACTACGACATTAGTCGCGCTGGGTGGATTGGAGATTATCCCGATGCAAATACTTTCCTCGACATGTGGTTGACGGATGGCGGCAACAATTACACGGGATTTTCCTCAGTAGAATATGACAAGCTTATTTCTGATGCGGCCAATGCACCCTCGGTCGAGGCTCGATTGACGTTATTCCAGAAAGCCGAAGAGTTGCTTATGAATGAGATGCCTATCCTTCCAATTTATTTTTACACCGCGCGATACCTCATTGATCCACAAGTGCGCGAATGGCATCCGACGATTCTGAACCACCACCCCTATAAGCACGTCTACCTCGCACCTGCCAAGTAATTCAATGTGGAAACTGATTGCCTTTCGGCTGCTTAAGGCCATCCCAGTGTTGCTGATCGTGGCCACGCTCACTTTTTTCATGCTTCGCCTCACTAAGGGCGGGCCTTTTGATCAGGAGAAGCCAATCCAAGATGAGGCCATTCGCAAGCAACTCTTGGCCCATTATGGCATGGACAAGCCTTTGAGCAGTCAATATCTCGACTTCATAAAAAACCTCGTACAGGGCGATCTCGGTCCTTCGTTCAAACATCAGGGGCGCCAGGTCAATGAGGTGATTGCTGAAGCCTTTCCGCGTTCGGCAGAGCTGGGGTTATGGTCGTTAGCTGTCGCCATGGCGCTTGGCCTTGCGGCAGGACTAATTGCTTCGCTTAAAAAAAATAGCTTCCTTGATTACTGCCCCATGGCTCTTGCGATGATCGGCATATGTGTTCCTACATTCGTAATGGGGCCCCTGCTCATCCTGTCCTTTTCGCTCGAACTAGAATGGTTTAACGCATCAGGTTGGAATTCCCTTAAGGATCGCATTCTGCCTGCGCTTACTCTTGGTGGTGCTTACGCTGCCTACATTGCCCGTCTCACGCGTGGAGGTATGCTTGAGGTGTTGAGTCAGGATTACATCCGAACTGCACATGCCAAGGGTGCTTCACCTGCCCGGGTTATCCTGCATCACGGCTTACGTGGCGGTCTTTTGCCCGTGGTTGCTTTTCTCGGTCCGGCTGCTGCGGGGTTGTTGGCTGGCTCCTTTGTGGTTGAGACCATTTTTCAAATCCCGGGCTTAGGGCGGCATTTTGTGGAGGCGGCATTTAACCGCGACTATACCATGGTTACCGGTACCGTTCTTTTTTTTGCCACACTAATCATCCTCTTTAATCTCATCGTAGATGTTGTCCAAATTTGGCTAAACCCTCGACTGCGCTCTACATGAATGATTTACCCAGCCAAGGCCGAGCCGAGTCCACTAGTTCCTTGTGGCGGGACGCTTGGATACGTTTACGCCGTAATAGGTTGGCAGTTTTTGGTGCGTGTATTTTAGTTTTAATGGGCGGACTCAGCATTATTGCACCTTGGATTGCCCCTTACGGATATGAAACCCAAAACCTCGAACTAAAGGCAGTGCCGCCGCAGTTGAGCTGGAATACGATGCAGGCGGTATATGGACGCTGCACTCTAGAACAGGCACGAACCAACGCCGAGCAACTTGGAGGTGCGCTAGGCAAGATAAAAAATACTCAAGTTGCTGCAAAACTGCACGGAACCATTGATGAGCGTGACTATGGCGAGACGATGTGGGTCTCTGATTGGCAGGGCGCTGGACCCAAACGTATTGAAATTAGCCCTGATGGCTTCATTCCGTTGGATGATGCCGGCGACGAGGCAACTTTTCTTTACCTGCATTCGCGGGCGCATTGGCTGGGCACGGATGAATTAGGCCGCGACCTTTTTACACGACTGCTCTACGGCGGACGTGTGTCATTAATGGTGGGGTTATGCGCTACGTCGGTTTCTCTTACCATTGGCGTCCTGTTCGGGGCAGTGGCAGGTTATTTTGGCGGTCGTACAGACGATCTGATGATGCGTTTCGTCGACGTCCTCTACGCACTGCCGTTCACCATATTTGTTATTCTACTCACGGTTATTTTCGAACGTAACATCTGGAATCTGTTTCTCGCCATTGGCGCGGTTGAGTGGCTCACCATGTCACGGATTGTGCGTGGCCAAGTACTTTCGCTTCGTCAGCAGGAATTCATTGAGGCAGCTATTGCACTCGGTATACCCCGATGGCGTATTATTTGGCGCCATATAATACCTAATTGCCTTGGGCCAGTGATTGTTTATACCACTCTAACGATTCCGGTTGTAATGCTTCTTGAGGCTTTTCTTAGTTTCCTTGGATTGGGGGTGCAGCCACCAATGAGCTCGTGGGGGTTGCTAATTAGAGATGGGTCCAAAGTGCTTGAAGAATTTCCCTGGTTGATGATTTTTCCTGGTTCAGTATTAGCAGTCACCCTCTTTTCACTAAATTTCCTCGGTGACGGCTTACGTGATGCACTGGATGTGAGAATTTCGAAGGACTGATCTATGGCTATCCTTGAAGTTGAAAATCTAAAAACCTGGTTCCACACACGTGATGGCGTGGTCAAGGCAGTTGATGGCATATCATTCGATCTGGCACCGGGTAAGATACTCGGCATCGTTGGAGAATCCGGCTCGGGGAAATCTGTTACCGTGCATTCACTGATGGGCTTAGTGCCTCAGCCGCCCGGACGAATAGAGGATGGAAGCGCCCACTTTGATGGTAGCGATTTGATTCGGTGTGCGCCACGCGAGTTGCGTGCAATCAGGGGTAAGCGTATCGCAATGATTTTTCAAGATCCGATGACTTCGCTCAATCCGTATCTGCGCATTTCTGAGCAACTCATCGAGCCGCTCCTGATTCATGGCTTGGCCGAGCGCGAACAGGCGTTAAAGAAAGCCATTGCGATGCTAGAAAAGGTGGGAATAAGAGATGCCGCCGAGCGTATTCATTCTTATCCACATGAATTCTCTGGAGGCATGCGCCAGCGCGTGATGATTGCGATGGCACTTATCACAGATCCAGAAATGCTTATTGCTGACGAACCCACCACTGCGCTTGATGTCACCGTGCAGGCACAGATTCTTCGGCTACTTAAAGAGCTGCAGGCGGACCTTGGTGTATCTGTAATTTTCATTACACACGATCTCGGCGTAATCGCCGAGCTGGCCGATCGCGTGGTGGTGATGTATCGCGGCCACATCGTGGAACAGGGCGATGTGCTTTCTATTTTTGATCATCCACAACATCCCTATACCAAAGGTCTGCTTGCCTGTCGGCCGCGTTTGGAATCCACGTTCAAAGTGCTGCCGACAGTTTCCGATTACCTCGATGAAATGGAGGTGGGCGGCCAGGTGGAGCTCAGCGAAAAGCCAGATGCTGCGGCGCACATTGAATCTCTGCAGCAGGTGGCCGATTCGGAGATTGATGAAAACGATCTGCTGCTTGAGGTGCGCGGGTTGCAGGTGCATTTCTCAGAACGCGCTGGATTTTTTTTCGGGCCTAAAGGGTTGGTGAAGGCGGTGGACGGCATTAGCTTCACCGTGCCGCGCGGCAGCACGCTCGGGTTGGTGGGCGAATCGGGCTGCGGTAAAACGACCACCGGCCGTGCTATTCTGAATCTCGTGGCGCCCACTGAGGGCAGTGTGCAATTTGACGGCCAAGAAATTGCCGGCTTCGACGCGGCAGCCATGCTGCCGTTGCGCAAGCGGATGCAAATCATCTTTCAGGATCCATATTCCTCGCTCAATCCTCGCCTCACCATCGAGCAGGCACTGACGGAACCGATGTCCGTACACGGCATTGGCCGGCATCACGCCGAACGCCGTGACCGCGCGGCGGCGTTACTGGATGAGGTGGGGCTGGATGCGCGATTCCTGCGCCGCTATCCGCATGAATTCTCCGGTGGTCAACGCCAGCGGATCTGCGTGGCGCGCGCGCTGTCGCTGGAGCCAGAATTTATCTTGTGCGACGAAGCCGTCAGCGCGATGGATGTCTCCGTGCAGGCGCAGGTGCTGAATCTGCTTAAGGAACTGCAACTCCGCCGCAATCTCACCTACATTTTCATCAGCCACGACTTGAGCGTGGTGAAATTCATGGCTGATACCATGGCCGTGATGGAAGGCGGGCGGATTATTGAACAAGGCAACGCCGAGGAGATATACGCGAATCCTTCCGAGGCCTATACCCGCCGCCTGATTGATGCCATCCCGCGCGACAGCGTGAGCTTCATACGCGAGCGGGTGGGGTAGTGCTTATTCCCCCTCGTTTTCTTCGTTGGCTTCCGGTGTGTTGGAAGTGTCGTTTGTGGTCGTGTTGGAAGTCTGTTCAGCGGAGCTGCTGTTTGTGTTTGTCGTACTCAGACTGCCTTCTCCTGTGGAGGTATTGAGGGATCCATCTGTTTCTCCAGTCGTGTTGCCACCAGTGCCGGTGCCTTTGGTCGGAGGAGGCGTGCCGCCGCCTTGGCCGAGTTGATCGCTGAGATCATCCGGGTGCATGAAGGGGAGGGACAGGAAGAGGCAAAGTACGAGGAACAAAACGGCGTTCCACTTGGTTAGCTTGGTCAGTACATTGCCGGCACCAGCACCGAAGAGCGCGTCAGTGGTGCCGCCGCCAAAGGCGGTGCCGAGGCCGGCCTCTTTCTTGGGCAGCTGCACCAGAACTAGCAGGATGAGGAACAGGCAGTTGAGAAAGAGAACGACAGTGAGAAATTTACTCAGGATATCCATGATGTTTTTCTAGTTACGCGTGTTGTTGATGATATCAGAAAAGCTGCGGGCTTCAAGGCTGGC